>JANMBV010000052.1:0-2059 GCA_031360585.1 Actinomycetes bacterium
CAAGGCGATTTAACACCGCGCTTACCCAGCTTTGATTTGCCCGAGTTTGATTTAATTGGCCATAGTTTAAACCGCATGGCGGAATCGCTGGCGGCAGAGCGGCAATTAGAAGAAAATCGCCAATTAACGGCGCTTATTCAAAGCCATATTGAGGATGAGCGCAGAAGTTTGTCGCGCGAGCTGCACGACGAGCTTGGCCAATATGTCACGGCGATTAAAACTTTTGCGGTGGCCATCGCCAATAAAACCAAAAATAATGCACCCGATATCTCTGGTCACGCGCAAACCATTGTGGCTGCCGCCAATCATATCTACGATGGTATGCACAATATTATTCGTCAGCTGCGGCCAGGCTCACTCGATAATTTGGGTTTAAGCGAAACGCTGCGCGATGCGGTGAATGTGGTGCAACAGCAGCATCCTAATCTCGCGGTTAATTTGCAGTTATCTGGAAAATTAGATACCTTGGGCGAGAGTTTAAATATCAATATTTACCGTATAGTGCAAGAGGCGATGAATAACGTCATTAAACATGCAGAAGCGAGCAATATCGACATCAAGCTTGAGACCACCAAAACAGGTGCTTTGCAACTGACGATTAGCGACGATGGCAAGGGCATGGATATTAACGATGTAGACCAAGCTAATCATTTTGGCTTGCTAGGCATGCGCGAACGTGTGCAAGGCTTTCACGGCAGTTTTAATGTCGACTCCGACATAAAAGCCATGCCTGCTAACCGCGGTACAACAATTTACATTAATATTCCGCAGGTAATCGCGGTAGAGGAAAAAGCATGAGCCAAATCAATGTGATGCTAGTAGATGACCATGCTGTGGTGCGCATGGGCTTTAAAATGTTACTGGAATCAGCGTCTGACATTAAAGTTATTGCCGAGGCGGAAAATGGCGAAGTGGCGATTAAAGCTTACATGGAGCACAAGCCAAACGTGGTGGTGATGGACATTACCATGCCTGGCATGGGCGGGCTGGAAGCGATTGAGCGCATTTTGGCTAAAGATAGTAGCGCGAAAATTTTAGTGCTAAGCGCACACGAAGATTCGGTACACCCCAAGCGGGTATTAAATGCTGGTGCGATGGGCTACTTAACCAAGCGTAGCGCCGCAGAAGAGTTGATTAAAGCCATCCGTATGGTTGCCTGCGGCAAAAAATATATCGAGGCGGGTGTGGCACAGCAAATGGCCATTCAGCAACTCTCGGGTAATCAAAGCCCAGTGGATGTGTTAAGTGAGCGCGAGTTTGAAGTGTTTATGTCGCTGGCCAAAGGCAAAACGACGAATGAAATTGCCGAAAACTTGTTCTTAAGCCCGCGCACGGTGGGCACGCATTTGTACAATATTAAGCAAAAACTCAACGCCAATAATTCGGCAGAAATCGCGCTTATTGCCATGCGCAGTGGTTTGCTAGAGCCTTGATTTTATTTGTATTTTAGGAGGAGCGATTTTTAAATCGCGAAAAAATTGCGATATTGTAGAAATTGTTTCGCGCAATAAATTGCACGCCTACAAAATCAATTGCCTTTATAGCGCGCTACGTTTAGCTCACCTGGGCTAGCCAGCTCTACCATTGCAATGCTGCCGCTGGACAATTTGCCAAACTCTGGCGGAATCAAAAACGTGATGACTTTTTTGTCGCTTTGACTTAAGCCTGTACCTACGCTCCAGCGTTGCCATTCGCGCTTTTGTGGCAAGCTAGTTGCGCCTAGTAAGCGCGCTTTCTCATAGATGGCATTTTTTTCTTCGCCAATCAATAAGTTGAATATCTCTACGCGTACCAATTGGTTGCCTTCGGTGATTGCAATCCGCGTTTCAAGTTCTTCTGCTTGCTCGGGTCTTGAGTCAGAAAGTGGCTCCAATGTCGCTTTGACTGGTTCAAATGCCGCATTTACAAATGCGACTTGGTAAGGATCTGGCGGCGTATTTCGTACCGTTGTGTTTTTGACTGAGGTATTGCTATTGGCTGTGCTGTTTGCATAGGGAGTATATGCAGAATTGTTTGGTTTACGATTACTTGGGTGGTTGCACTGAGACGTAGCGGTTGG
>JANMBV010000097.1:0-28837 GCA_031360585.1 Actinomycetes bacterium
GATGCGAAGGTAATCAGTGGGAACTCGTCCATTGAGAAGAAGTCATTGCTGCGAAGGTGGGTATCGCGGTCAGCATTGTTGGTGTTGATGCTCTTGGCCTGGATGGTTACTTCGATTGTCGATTCGGCAGGGTTCTCAGCGTTGAAGAAGCCGGTGCCGGAAAACTCGTTGAACTGGCCGCGGACCTTGGTGACCATCGCGTGCCGGGCGCCGAAGCCGATCTGGCTGTGGGTTGGATCAATTGTGTAGGTGCCGGTGAGGCTGGAAGTTGTTACTGTAGTCATTGCCTTGCTCCTTAGGGAAACGATGGGGACGTTTGTTTTAGTTGAATATTCAACTACTTGATGACTATAACATAGTTGAAACTTCAATTATTCCCAGGAACAGCGAATGACCTCAGAAACTACTGTGAGTTTGGCTATAAGTGATTTGCCTGCACATCATTTGCAGATATCCGCGTGTCATGGAGGCGTCGTAGCGATATATCTTGACTTCAAAACATAATTGGCCATGGGACTATTTGAGGCAGCCATGCTCTTTCTCGCCGGAATCGGCGCAGGGACGATCAACACCGTTGTCGGCTCAGGCTCACTTATAACTTTCCCGGCCCTGTTGGCATTTGGCTATGCGCCACTAACCGCAAATATGACAAACAATCTAGGCATTCTCCCTGGGGCAATCAGCGGGGCTTTCGCTTACCGCAAGGAATTGAAGACTCAATGGTCGACGGTTGTCCGACTTTCAATCTTCTCACTCGTTGGAGGACTAGGTGGAGCACTCCTCCTCCTGGTTCTTCCCGCAGCCGCCTTCAAAGAGATAGTTCCCCTGTTGATCTCACTGTCATTGGTCATGGTCATACTGCAACCTTGGCTGCGCAAAAAAACCGCCGAGCGTCAATCTAAACCACACGCGACCACCATTGTGCGAGATGGCGCAATCTTCTTCACGGGTCTCTATGGCGGCTACTTCGGTGCCGCCCAGGGAATTCTTCTCATGTCGATCCTCGGCGCAGTGATCGATGAGACGATACATAAACTCAATTCGATCAAGATCATGCTGGCCTTGTCGGCAAGTAGTGCCGCCGCAGTTGTCTTCGTCATTCGAGGCGGCGTGTACTGGCCCGCAGCAGGCGTCATTGCTCTCGGTGCCTTAATTGGAGGCCAACTCGGCGCAACTATCGGACGTCGTTTACCTGCACCTGTTTATCGCGCTGTGATAGTAATCGTCGGAGTCGTTGCGATCGTGAAGCTGGTTTCCTCGTAAGGTGATTTCAGCTGCGGCGATCCCTGCGAGAATCACATTTCCAGCCTTGGCATTCCGAGCCGCGCCCGTTTGTACATTCAACTTCGAATGGGCTGACCCTTGATATTGCCGTGCCACATTTAGCCGGCCCTGCGCCGCCGCCTTTTCGGTAAGGAATATGCCATCCCTTTTCCATTCTGAACAAATCATTTCTGAGGATTTCTTGGCGGTTTTCCATTCGCCCAAGGAGACGTCAAACCTTGAGACATCGTTACCAGTTTTTCTTTTAAGATTTAGCCCACTTGCGTACTTCTGTTCGTCCCAACGAGGTTCACATTCCTCATGAGGTCGCACAAAGAGTACATCCAGGTCACTATCAACACTTTCTTCTCCTCGCGCGGCCGAACCAAATGAACTTGAGTGGATTGGCTCAATTGCCCCGCTCGCTTTCGTGATTCACGACCCTCAATGCCTGAGGAACACTTATTGCAACTAGGCGCGCTACCTGTCGGATACTGAATGAGCTTTCTGCGCCGTCGCACGCGGCATCACTACATCGTATGGCTCGGCCAAATTCACCGTCGATCCCTTTGCAAAGATTCACGTAATATCTGTTACCTATTCCACAACATATGTCAAGAAATTGACAACATAGAGAGAAAGGAAACTCAATGAGAGACTCGCATGGGGACCTGAGCGATATTTACTAGACACTTTTGGTTAGGTAACACTAACGGTTGTTTGGTGAGCGAGACAAGCATTTAACCGATGGAATTCTTCAAGCGGTGTCCTACCACCTAAGACCATTTGAGGTCGGATTGAGTTATAGAAGCTCTCACAATAGTGAGTGATTGCTTTGTTAATCTCTTCATAGGATTTCCATGATCGAGTGTGAAGTAGTTCGGTTTTGATCTTTCCAAAGAAACTTTCAATCGCCTGATTGGCGAATGAAAGTCCAGCATTGCCCATTGATTGAACTAGCCCTGCCTGCTTCACTGCCTTTCGATAACGCTCTGACTTAAATACAGATCCCATATCCGAATGGATGATGGTGCCAGTGGTTGCATATCGGGAAGTAGCTATCGATAGTGCTCGAACTACGAGATCAGAGTTAGGACGCCTTCCGCTGGCGTAGCCGACAATCAATTTGGTTGCAGCGTCTTTAATGGCTGCAAGATAGATCGTACCGGATAGGTATCTCTTCTGGGTGATATCGATAAACCATTTCTCGTGCGGGGTCTTTGATTGAAAATTGCCTTTGATGAGGTTTGCGATCTCTGGTGAGTAGTTGCCTTTAGGGTATTTACGTTTCTTTGGCAGCCCAAAGAAACCAGCGAGTTTCATTACCTTGCGAACGAGATAGAGGGAGGCCGAGATGGCCTTCTTCATTAAGAGTGCATGGATTGGCCGGTAGTCCAGGCTGTAACCATGAAGAGTGCGGAGTTTTTCAATCTCACGCTTGAGATTCTTCTCTCGTGATCGCCTCATCTGAGAAATCACTTGAGGGGGCTCCATCAGATAGGAGGTGGAGCGGGCCATGGCCAATACTCTGCTGCGGTGTTTGCTTGCCACCATCTGCCGGCTCAGATGAGCATTGACCGGGGCTAGGCTTTTGGGGGGTTGTGGGTCCTAAAGTATTCAATCACGAGCTTTGCTGCCCGGTTTTCTTCCTTTGCATCATCTCGTTCAATGCGTAGTTTGGTCACTTCTTTCTTCATCGCTTCATTTTGTGCGCGAAGTCGTTTGATCTCCTGGGCTGGATCCATAGGTGCCCTTCCTGAGGCCGAAGTCCTAGAACTTGAACTCTGATTGTTGAGCCAATAGTAAAGGGTGGGTTTACAGACACCCAGTTCAAGTGAAACCTGGGCTATAGATTTACGCTGGGTAGTGACTAGTTCTACCGCTTTTTGCTTCAACTCGGCGGGGTAATGACTGGACATATTCTCTCCTTTTTAGAGGTTTGAGTGTCTAGTGTTTTTCGCGCAGGTCCGATACGCATTCGATAATGATCGGCGACCGGCACGTTGATATAGAGGCAGCTAAGATAAATTCGATGAGATCAGTTGGCGTTCTTTACGGATTTGGATCAAAACAAGAAATTGAAGATGCTCATCCTGAATGGATTGCGATAGAACCAAAAGGTCTCTTGAAAATTTTCATGGATCAATCTGTTATAGATGCAAAATAGTCTTGCAGGCTAAGTTTTAATAACAGACTTTTGGTGGACATACTGGGTCGCTACTCGAAACATCCAAAACCGGTGATTCCCACCTCTGTTCCAGCTAGTCCGATCGCTACCCGAGTACGTTCGCCCAAACGACCACATCGGCTCGATCGTAAGGTGAGCCCAGAAATAGCTGCACGGCTGATAGCCGACTACGAATCTGGTGTTCCCTCTACTCATTTAACCATGATCTATGGTCTTGGCAAAGGTAGTGTCCTGAAGCTGCTCAAGGAGGCAGGGGTTCAGACGCGCAATCACGGATTGTTACAGGAGAACTTTGAAGAGGCGGCCATCCTCTACCGAGATGGCTGGTCCCTGGCTCGTGTGGCCAAAAGGTTCTGCTGCAGTGTTGATTCAGTACGCAAACAATTCAGGAGCCATGGGGTGCAGATCCGACCACCCAATGGGTGACCGAATCTGCATGCAATGGAAAAGGGGTTATCTATTATCTATCGCCCCATTTTTCATTCACTGGTGGGGTAAATGACCGTGCACTGCTCCAAAACGTGCGTCTTGACCCGGGGCGAAGGAAAGATCCCCCAGACCAGAGCGATAAGCGACTCCGGCGCTCAACAGCAACTCTCCGGACGGTGAATACAGTTGGATGAAAACTCCCTCTAACGTCTTTGGCGACCCTTCGAGTGCGGCACGAAGTTCGTCAATCGTCCACGACACCGTCGCACTGTCAGGAATTGTAAAACTTACCAAAATGGCACTGTTAAGCGGATGCACCAAGGTTAACGTTCGAACTTCAAGACCGAACTTTGATGCTACATCGTAAATATGCGCACGAAGCACGACGTCACTCGGTGAAGCGAACTGTTGTCCTCCGGCCACGTACCCGGATCCCAGAACTGAGGACACCTGGCGGCCGGAATTATCGAGGCCGACAACTTGTCCGCCACCAATCACTGCCTGGGTGGTTGGCGCACCACTGCGCATCAAGTCCGCGACAGCGCCCTGCGCCAGTGCACCCAGCCAGTACGATTCAGTACTGTTTGGATCCACTCCTTCGACACCCACAGTTAACCAAGGTGCACCCGTACCCGTGATTCCGCTGGTCGACGATGAACTACCTAATGTGATTGTGTGGACGGGTGTCCCTACAAGACCTGTGAGCACTTGTGCCGTCGCGTGCGCACTCGTGAGTCCGGGGCCCGTAACAAAATGCCCAGAACTGTAGTCGCCGGGCGCGCCGATCGGCTGCGGCAACTGAGGACTTTGATTACCCTGGTTCAGAATCGAGGCGACACCAACGCCTCCAACGCACATGGCTGCGCTCACGGCGACGACGACGACGAGCTTGCGGCTACGGGAGCGATCACGACGCATTGAAATCACCCGTGAATGAGAGCGAACCGATTGTCCAGCACGGTGACGCCGTGAATTGTCCGTAAAAATACGTGGGAGCCAAAGTAACGTACGACCAACCGCTCGCATTAGTAAACTGCTTCCAAGATGCGAAGCTGACGCTGTGTGGACGGGAAGGGCAAGTCGTGCCGCCCGTTGCTTCCGCCCAAGCATAAGATTGAATCGAATCTGTGGCGCCGAACCCAGCTTGACTTATGTAGGACCCAGCTGTTGTGCCCCACATCGTCGTGGTTCCTGACGACCTCTCGATTAGCGCATTCGTGGCACTTCCCATCGGAAACGTACTTCCTTGTCCACAGTGGTAGTTAACTCCGTCGAATGATTCCGAGAATCCGTGGCCTGAAGTACACGTGCCGTCGATTGTTGCACCGTTGCAACCGACTACGCCTGTTTCAAGTTGATGCGGATTGCTGTTGTCATACAGCAAAACCGAATAGACAACACATTGGCCGCTGGCCGGATTGAAGGAACTGGGTGTGATATAGACCGTAGCGCCGTCCAGTGTCACTGCAGATGTGAACCGTCCGTCTTGATCAACTGAAGCAAACGCTGCTGTGCTCCCGAATCCAAGAGCTAGGCCAAGCGCTACTGCGCTAAGTCGTGTCAATCCTCGCATGTGCGTGCCCGCCACGAGAAGTTTAGATCTGAAATTTGAACCATGAATTGATTCATCATGCACCTCTCAAGAAATTCGCGTGATTCATTGAATGATAGCGACACATTATGTGAAAACAAGGAAATGATCGGTCAAACTTAATGAGCATGAAACGAAATTCTCAGCAAGTTCGCAATATTCCTATAACGTACAAATATTAAAAACTGAATTCTCCACCAGAAGTAAGTGGGATTTTAGCGTTGGTGTATCAGACCTTTATTTGGAAGACACTATTTTCTTCGTTGTGAAGAGAATGGAAACTTGAAGAAGTCCTCCTTTTCAGGGACGTAATGCAACCGTGATGAATCGATTATTTATCGAATTGAGTCGACGAAAAAGTGAGTTTCGTGTTCCAGCCTGTGCTTCGAGATGAGTGGCGTCAGACGCACGTGCGGTTGACAATCGATGTAGCGAGGAACGCACTGCACCTGAAGACTCAAGGGCTAAAGTAAATCGCCATAAATTTGACAATGAAACGAACCGACTCGGACCATCGGATAGACATTGTCGTACCGACAACAATCCATGGCCCTATCCGCTGCTGGCGCAAACAAGTGCAGAGCCCAGGTTTTAATACCACGCTTTTGGTGGCACTGTCCACTGCTGACACAAACAAATGGTCAACATTGCTCGGAAAGCGTCATCGGACCTCAGAATTGGAAGTCACAGCCGTCGATTATGAACGAACTGGCCCCATACTGCAACGCCAAAGACGACTCACCGACACCCAGGCACTTATGTTGGGAGACCGCTATAGCGAAGGGGCGACGGTCTACCAACTTGCCCAGGAGTTCAGCATTTCTCGAAAGACGGTTTCCAAACGGCTTAAGAAGGAAGGGGTCACAATGCGCCGACAGTCGCCAGGAAGCAAACTCAATGAGAGACTCGCATGGTCGTAAACGTTAAAGTGACCAGCGCCCGGCTCCCCCGCTCCTTTCTCATCCATATAAGAACTCTGACCCTTCTCGGGTTTATTTGCGTCAAACAACACCATGAAAGCAGAAGATGCGCACTTAATATCCTTCCTCCCTCAATTCATACCCAGTTTCCGAATTACGCTATCCTCGCCTGCAAATGCAGCCCGACCTTCGCGCGCTGCATCTTGGACCATTCGCGTAATCCTAGAAGGATTCTTAAAGTAGGCCTCGCCAAATTCCTTGCTAGCCGCTGTATTTGGATCATATTTGACGCTCCACTTAGAAAGTTCAAACAACACGGGTATGAGTTCGACCCCTTTTTCGGTCAAGCTGTATAGCAACGCTCTCCGGTCTTGCGGGTCGGTTCGTTTAATCAAAATCCCATTGCGTTCGAGTTGCGCCAGGCGACTCGCCAATATGTTTCTTGCGATTCGTTCCTCGGAGGCCAGAAACTCGTTGAACGTATGTTTACCATTGAACGCAATATCGCGCACGATCAAGAGCGACCATGGGTCACCAATGACTTCGAGTGCAAAGTTGACAGCACAATGAGATTTTTGATCCTGACGTTTCATGCAGACAGTATAACAAACTAGGTTGCATTATGCTACCTAATCGTATACAGTGTTTTGCAGCAATCTAAACTGGGAGATGAAATGAACGATTCAGCCAATACAGAAAAACTTGTGAAGGACTACATAGATGCGTGGAGCACGAAGGACGACGCGACACGCAAGGAACTCGTCGCTAAGGTATATGCGAATAATGCGGCTTTTTATGCCAACGAGCCTGGTGATGACCCCGTCGAGCATCATGGAGTAGCGGACATCACGGCCAATATCGCACGCGTCAACGTGCATCTTGTTCAGGGCAAAGGGCTCATCACTGAAAGTACTGGTTTTGCAGTCAACCACGGTACCCTGAAAGTTTCCTGGAGGATGATGACGCCCGACGACAAGGTAGCTATGACTGGCATGAACCTACTGCTGCTCGATGCAGCCGGTAGCATTTCGCAGGATTACATATTTATCGGCTAGAAGGAAAGAAGTAGAAAGATGAGTTAAAACTGTTACCTAAGTTCCGGGACATCACGATGTGGGGGCGAGGAGAATTGAATCTCAATCGATGACACGAATGAGACATCCTCAGATTGGTAGGAGATTTTTCAGAGCGCGAGATGAAGTCGAAGTGCTTCGTCTAGTTCTTCCATCAGCCGGTACGGGACCTCGCCGATTACAGGTCCAAGTCGTTCAATTGAAATCGCACGAACTTGTTCCGCTTGCGCTTTTGAATCTCGATCCAGTCCTGCAGCGTCTGCGGGAATCAAGACTTGAAACGGATAGATCCGCGCGACCTGCGAAGTCACTGGAACGACCGTGATGACACCATGGCCGTTGCGTTCGGCCGAGGCGTTTGCACCGTCGTTGCTGACGATTACGGCCGGGCGCTGCTTGTTCGCCTCGCCGCTTTTCGCCGGATCAAGTTTGACTAAATAAATCTCACCGCGGCGCACTTAATTCAATCCGTCGCTCGACGTCGCATCCCACATCGACTCGTTCTCTTCACGCCACTCTGACCAGGCGGCTTCATACGCCATGCCAAGTCCGCTGGCTCTGAGGAGTCGAACCGCCTTATGGAGGGCTGCCGATCTAGAAGGGAGCCCCTTCTCCTCGGCGTAGGCGTCAAGGAAAGTTACATCTTCATCTGGAAGGCTCATGCTGATTTTCATACTTTGATACTACCATTAGTAGGACCATCGTAAGAGTTAAAACCCGCAAGAGCGAGCAAAGTGGCCCTGTCCAATGCTGACACAAACATATGGTCAACATTGCTCAAAAAGCGTCATCAGACCTCAAGATCAGAGGCCACGCCTGTCGATTATGAACGAACTGGTCCAATACTGCAACGCCAAAGACGGCTCACCGACAGTCAAGCGTTGATGTTGCGAGACCGCTATAACGAGGGGGCGACGGCCTACGAGCTGGCCGAGGAGTTCGGCATCCGTCGCGCCACGGTTTCAGAACGGCTGGAAGGCGGGAGTTTCGATGTGGCGCAAGTCGCCCAGAAGCGAGCTCATTAACTCTATGACTGGGCTGTATGAATCGGAACTGTCACTTGCCTAAGTCGTGGCTCGGACTGGCACATCAGCCGGAACGGTGCATCGCTATTTACTCATCCGCGGTGTTCAAATGAGAGACTCTCACGGCCGAAAACTTTAAGGCGAGCCGCCGCTCAGCTCCCCTGTTACTTTCTCATCAACAGGAACACGTGGTAAGGGTCCAGACGCGATCTCAAGGATTGACTGAGGGCACCTATGGGAGGCAGCAACTCTCCACCGAGCCGGATGGTCCCTGCCCCACGTGGCCAAGCGATTTGGCAGCAGTCTCGGCTCAGACAGCAATTAATTCAGGACCCATGGAGTGCAGATCCGACCACCAACTGGGTGGGCTTAGCTTGCTTATCTACCAATCGGATTGATTCTCGATTAGTAGCCATATGCGGGAAACTCCTTTCTGAAAATCACCGACCAACGTTCAAATACTTCTTCAATCTGTCCATTCTTTCCAAATTCTTTAGCTTTTCGGGCATTCTCAGCATCTTCGTTCAACAAGCGAACCGCCGAAGATCTATCGTCAGAACTCAGGTTCACATCAATCGACTTCCCTGGTTCCCATGGATCCGGAAACGAACTCTGCGCCCAATTCTGAATCAGCGACAAACCTGTTCTGTCCAGCGCAAGAAAGTTAACTCGACCACTTTTCTTGCGCCGTACCAACTTCGCCCTCTCAATCACCTTAACGCGTCGGTGAATTGCTGGAAAGGAGGATTGTTGTTCAGCTAGTTGCCCAAATGATGCAGGTTGGAAACCCAGCGCATATACAATTTGTCTGCTCCCTTGTTAGGTGTGTGCTCATTGTTAATCAGTGTCAATAATTTTGCAAGCGGTAATTCATAGCGGCGAGACGAGGCGCTTCCTCTCGGCATTCTGTGGCATCTCTGGGTTTCGTGGCTTCGTTCACTGGTCGTGGTAGCTCAAAGAATACAGATTGTGCTAGGGCACAAACAAATGTATATACGCTTGCCCCGCCGTTTCGAAGAAACATTACAAAACGGCGTGACAAGCACATTTCCTGCGCGGTAGATGAAAGCAAATTTATTTGTGCTGTTCATCCCGTTACTTCTCAATTGATATTTTCTTCGACCTTGATTCCTTAGTCTCTCGCCCCTCGTGAACGATTCGGCGGATTAAAGTTGCACCCAGCCGCCGTCGACACAGAGTTCCACGCCGGTAATGTACGACGCCTCGTCGGAGGCCAAAAACGCCACCGCTCTCGCGATCTCTACCGGCTCACCGAATCGCTTCATTGGTACCTGGTCGAGGATGCCGGTCGCCATCTGCTGTACGGCTTCATCGGGCAAGCCGGTCTTACCGTAAATTGGCGTTGAGATCGGGCCTGGAGATACAGCGTTGACACGTATTTTTCGACCGATCAACTCTGCCGCCAGCGTCCGGGTGAACGACCGTAGTGCCGCCTTGCTCGCCGAATATGCGCTGGCGCCTGGCATACCCATTTGGTTCAAGACAGAGGTGTTGAAAACGATAGCCCCGCCATCCTTGAGCAGTGGTACCGCCTTTTGCGCCGTGAAGAACACTCCTTTGAAGTTGGTGTCGAGATTTTCGTCAAAGAGCGCCTCAGTCATTTGCTCGACTGGGGCGAGCTTTGCGACCCCGGCGTTGGCGAACAGCACGTCGAACGAGCCGAACTGCCTTTTGACACGGGCGAACAATGCATCAAGATCGCTGAGTCGCGTTACGTCCGCGCGAACGGCCAGGACGTCACCGCCGATGGCGGCGCTGGCTTCGGCCAGTGACTTATCGTCTCGGCCAGTGATGACGACTTTGGCCCCTCTAAGGGCTAGTTCTTTGGCGGTTGCGAGGCCGATTCCACTAGTCCCGCCAGTGATTACGGCCACTTTGTCGGTAAATGAGTTCATAAATTTTCTTCCTATTCTTTAGTTGACAATGTATTTGGCGTCTGAAACATACACTATTTCACTTGCGTTTCGCAAGTGAAATAGTGTATGTTTCCTATGTGGATAAGATGTAAACTGTCATTGAAATGAAAAAGAACAAACAAAAACGCTCACCCTGCCCCGTTAATTTTGCACTCGAAACCTTTGGCGACGTTTGGTCGCTGTTAATCGTGCGAGACATAATAAATTCTCATAAGAGCACGTATGGCGAATTTTTAGATTCTGATGAGAATATTTCAACGAACATCCTTGCCGATAGACTCGTCCGGCTTGAGGAAGTGGGGGTACTGAAAAAGACAAAGGATAAAAAAGATAAGCGAAAGGACAGATATACCCTCACGCAAAAAGGCATAGATCTTTATCCAATAATACTCGAGATGATGCTATGGGGTGCTAAATATGACCCTCAAGCTCCAGTGCCTAAAGAGTTTATCGCACGCGCGAAGAAAAATAGAGGCGAGTTGATAAAGGAGAAGCAGGACGGTGTACTGAAATTTATGTAGGCCTTACTCGGACTATTTCTCCAACGACGCGCCTAACGACTTGGCGAGCTTTTGAAATCGAAAGAGAAAATTGCAACCAATATAATAGCCGATAGATTGAATGTTCTCGAACGTGCGGAAATTGTTGAAAAGATTCGGGGCTCAATAAATAAAACGAAGTACATATATTAACTAACGAGAAAAGAAATGAACGCTATGCCCATGTTAGTTGAAATCGTACTTTGGAATGCAAAATACGATCCTAAAACAGCCGTACCAAAAAATTTCCTTTCCATTTTTTGTCGGCTCCCCCCACATTCTCCGCCGAGGAAAATAAGAAAGGTAAGGAAAATTTTTGGGTTTCGTCCGTGCGAATCCGCGAGCGCGGTCGAGGCGCATTGGTTCGCATCACCACGCAATCGGAGCGTGCAATGCGATTTAAGGTCACCAGACACGCGGAACGCACAAAGTCAGTCAGGATTCTGCTCAAAATGGGTTCTAACTTTTTCAAACAAACACTACAAAAAAATCCCGCCACTTCTGAAGGATTCTTATTTTGGTGGAGCTGAGGGGATTTGAACCCCTGACCCCCTGCATGCCATGCAGGTGCGCTACCAGCTGCGCCACAGCCCCGAAAACTTCGGATTTCTTACGGGTGTGACCTTATCGCACCACCACCAAAGATATGGAATCGAGCACTAACCAGCAGTCGGTTCCGCCCCGCTCTCCTCGCCATAAATAGGCTCAGGAATCGTTCCCGCGTTGTGCTCGACCAGAAGCCAGCCGCGAGGATTCCTTTGCAGGATCGACCATGCAGCATTTGAAAGACCGCCAATGGCCCCCCAATGCGTCAGAGGCAATTCGAGCAACGCCCCAAGAACACAACGCGCAGCTCCGCCGTGTGTTACGACCACAAGGGTCTGGCCCTCTTCTCCACTCTTGAGTGCATTATTTATGGACGCAGCCATTCGCTCTGCGACTTCGGTGCGTCGCTCCCCGGTATCCCCTGCCGGAGAGTTGTCCCCGTCTATCCATCTGACAAAGTTGGCAAAATCTTCGGCACGATTTTCTTTTCCGGTCCTGCCTTCCCATTTGCCGCCATTTATCTCACGCAGGTTCGGATCTACCTCGACAGGCAAATCAACGAGTGCGGCTAGTTCAAGGGCAGTCGCATGTGCTCGTTGCAGATCGCTGGAAATAATCTTTGTAGGTTCCAAGTTTGCCAGTAAGCGGGCGGCATGTTGTGCTTGGTAAATACCAACACCGTTTAGTGGAATATCGGAGTGTCCTTGGAAACGATTGAGAATGTTCCAATCGGTCTGGCCATGTCGCCACAGGACCACCCGATTTCGTTCAGGCACGGGCACCTGCTTCGCGAACGGCATCGAGTGGAATAGTCGGGCAGTCGTTCCAGAGACGGTCAAGCATGTAATACCGTCTCAACTCATCGGTTTGAATGTGAACCACGAGGTCGGTGTAGTCGATCAAGATCCATTCAGGGCCGTTTTCTCGGCGCGCGGGCTTCTGTCCCACTTCGTGGAGTTTGCGTTCGATCTCATCGGCGATCGCACTTATCTGCGGGGTGTTCTGGCCGCTCGCGATTAGAAAGACCTCACAGAGAATCAACTGATCGGACATATCGATTGCCACAAGATCGTGGCCAAGTTTTTCAATCGCGGCGTGAGCAGCAATCTGCGTGATCGCGACTGCTTCCTTAGTTGCTGACATAGAGGTTTCTTTCTTTGATGTAAACCCAGACCGATTCTGGAAGATACTTTATCGCGCTTTCATGATTTTGGAGCTGAGAGCGAATTTGTGATGCGGACACTGGTAGCGCATCAATGTTGAGACCCTCACCCTCTCGTGCAATCACGAGAATCTCAATAAGAGATTGCAAATCTTCGCTTCGATGCCACTGATCGATGCTGGCGAACGCGTCCGAGCCAAGGACTAGAAACCACCTGGCGTCGGGGCAGAACTTCTTCAATTCTTCAACAGTATCGATCGTGTAGGTCGAACCCGACCTGTTCACTTCAACATCACTCACCAGTACATGGGCACGGATAACCTGCGGCAATTCCTTAACAGCCAACTGGGCCATCGCAAGGCGATCCTGCGCCGATGCAAAAGGTGCTTGATCGCGAAGCCAGGGATTTCCCGTGGGAACGAGAATCAATTCATCAACAACGTCGAGCGCAAACAATTGCTCAATCAGATAGAGGTGGCCCTGATGAATGGGGTCAAAGGTCCCGCCATAGAGGCCTAAGCGCGTGGGACTAGACAATTAGTCCCGGTCGAGTCGGAGGACTAAATACAGCAGAACCGCAAGTGTTCCAAATGCGAAAAGACCAAAGAAGATTGGTGGCGCGGGGAGTTTGCGAACTACTTCGCCGGCTAGTGAGATCATGGCGCAAAGTCTAGCGTGAAGGATGCAAGCCCAAGTCCCTTAACCCGCGAAGCGGATACGGAGAGAATCAGCTCCGTATCCGCCTTCAATCAGGCTAGCCCTGCTTCCTGTGAACCATATTGCGCCTAAATAAATCACTATTTGGACAATAATTTCTTAAATGTGCCCTCATCAATAATGGGCACCCCCAGTTCCTGCGCCTTGGCAAATTTGGATCCAGGATCGGATCCCATCAACACGTAACTCGTCTTGTTAGAAACAGAACTCGAAGTCTTGCCTCCGTGTGCAGCGATGACTTCTGAAATCTCATCACGTGAAAAAGTCTCAAGAGAACCCGTGACAACGATGATCAGACCGGCCAATGTCTGGGGAACTAATGCAGCCTTCTGGTTCGCCATGTTGACGCCAGCGTGGCCCCACTTCACAATAATGGCACGGTGCCAATCTTGCTCAAACCATTCGACAATGGAATCGGCGGTGGTCGAGCCGACACCTTCAACGTCGGAAAGTTGGGCCGGGGATGCTTTCCGGATCGCGTCCATACTTCCGAACGCGCTAGCTAATGCTTGCGCCGCGGTCGGGCCTACGTTGCGAATAGAAAGTGCTACGACCACTCGCCACAGAGGGCGCGACTTTGCATCCTCGAGTGCGGAGAGAAGTTTGCCCACGTTGGCACTTGGAGTTCCGTCTTTTTTGCAGAAGAAATCTGAGTGCGAAAGCATCTCGGCATCAAGTAAGAAGAGGTCGGATTCATCCGAGATGATTTGATCGACGAGTAAGGCTTGCGCTGCTTCGTAGCCAAGAACATCAATATCCAACGCTGAGCGAGAGCCGATGTAAAAGATCCGTTCGCGCAACTGCGCCAGGCAAAATTGGGTGTTGGGACAACGAATATCAATGTCGCCTTCGGAAATCGCGCGAAGTGCGCTGCCACATTCGGGGCAATTGGTCGGCATCAAGAACGTTTTCTCTTCGCCGGTTCGACGTTCGATGACCGGACCCAGAACTTCGGGAATGACATCGCCGGCTTTGCGAATGACGATCCAATCTCCGATCAAGATACCCTTGCGTGCTACTTCTTGGGCGTTATGCAACGTTGCATTGGTAACCGTCGAACCTGCAACTTTTACGGGCGTCATAAAAGCAAATGGGGTCACCCGTCCAGTGCGCCCAACACTGACCTTGATATCGAGCAGTTGGGTGACGACTTCTTCGGGCGGATACTTATAGGCAACCGCCCATTTTGGGGCGCGAGAGGTAAAACCAAGATTCTTTTGCTGATCGAATCGGTTGACTTTGATTACCACGCCATCGATCTCATGCTCTAAGTCATGGCGATGGGCACCGTACTCGGAGATGAATTCTAAGACGTCTGGCTTGGAAGTAACGACGCGATAGCGATCACTAGCCGGCAGTCCCCAAGACTTAAGCGTTTCGTATGCGTCACTCTGTGATGAAAACGCTGCTCCATCTAGCGCTCCGACACCATGGACTACAACACTAAGGGGACGTTCAGCACTCACGCGAGGATCCTTCTGTCGAAGTGAGCCGGCCGCAGCGTTACGAGGATTGGCGAAGAGTGCCTTCCCTGCTTCTTCCAGGGATGCGTTGAGTTCTGCAAAGGCAGCCAACGGGAAGAAGACTTCACCACGCACTTCCATCATAGTTGGCAAATTTTTGCCAACCAATTTATGGGGCAGGTTTCGGATCGTCTTTACATTGAGGGTGACATCCTCACCCGTGACTCCATTGCCCCGCGTCAATGCACGAGCAAGTACTCCATCCTCATAGAGCAAGTTGATGGCCAGACCGTCTATCTTTAATTCACAGAGCCACTGGGTGATTGGGGCAGTTTTCTCCGTACGTTCAAACCAAGTATTCAATTCCGCTAAATCAAAAACATTGTCCAGGCTCATCATCTTTTCTAGATGGTCAAACTGTTCGAAGTGGGTGGCGAACCCACCTCCTATGGTTCGCGTTGGCGAATCAACTTCGCGGAGTTCGGGAAATTTCGCTTCTAGGGCCATCAATTCTTGGAGCAGGCCGTCGAATTCGGCATCCGTGATGGCCGGTTTATCTAAAACGTAGTAACGGAACTGATGGTCGCGAATCACCTCAGTTAACTCTGCAATGCGATGACGAGCCTTCGTGGTCACTGTTGGGTCTCACATATTGTCGCCGATCCCACCACGCGATCGCCGTCGTAGATTGCCATCTGCTGACCCGTGGCTAGACCCAGTAGCGGCTCATCAAGTTCGGCCACCAGTGAGTCGTTATCGAAATAGTAGGTGCAGGCAAGTGGCTTACCATGGGCACGTATTTGAACGAAGCCTCGATTTCGTTCGGGACCTACGGCAGGTCCGCACCATACGGTCTTCTCACCGATCATTCTGCTCACGGCAAGATCTTCTCTCGGACCTACGACAACAGTGTTTGTCACTGGCTCAACCTTGAGAACAAAACGTGGTGAGCCATCAATGGTCGGAACGGAAAGTCCCAATCCCTTGCGTTGACCAATCGTGTAGGTATAGGCACCCTTGTGCTCGCCAATGTGCACTCCATCCTGATCGAGGATCGGGCCAACCTTGCTTCCGAGTCGTTGGTGGAGCCAGCCTGCATTATCTCCCGATGGAACAAAGCAGATGTCATGACTGTCTGGTTTGTTAGCAACATAGAGACCGCGCGCCTTGGCCTCTTTGCGAACATCAACTTTCGTGGTCTCACCAAGAGGAAAGTTCGCCCCGGCAATCTGCCCGGTGGTGAGAACCGACAAGACATAGGACTGGTCCTTTGAATCATCAATCGCGCGATGCAAGGTTCTGCCCATCTCCCCTTCGCGAGTAATTGCGTAATGTCCCGTGATAACGCCGTCGAATCCCATGGCGCGGGCGCGGTCTAGAACCGCGGCGAACTTGATCTTCTCGTTACAGCGCAAGCAAGGATTTGGCGTACGCCCAGCGGCATATTCGGCGATGAAATTCTCAACCACGCCTTCGTGGAACTCCTCTGCCATGTCCCAGATATAGAAAGGAATGCCTATGACATCGGCGGCCCGGCGAGCATCATGCGAGTCCTCAATCGTGCAGCAACCACGTGCACCTGAACGGTACTTCTGGGGGTTCGAGGAAAGGGCCAGGTGGACCCCGATAACATCGTGGCCAACCTCGTGCGCGCGGGCCGCAGCGACTGCAGAATCAACGCCACCGCTCATGGCTGCAATGAGTTTCATCGCAAATTAGCCATCCGTGCACGTTCGATTACCGAAGGTAGAAAGAATAAAGCTTGCTCGACATCGAATTCGGTGGAGGTGGCGCCTATCGAGAAGCGGATACTGGATCGGGCCAATCGCTCGGTATGTCCCATGGCCAAGAGAACATGGCTTGGCCGTTGGACTCCTGCGGTGCAGGCCGACCCAGTGGAGCAGGCGATTCCTTCGTTATCAAGGAGCAACAACAAGGTGTCGCTCTCTGTTCCCGGGATTGTAATGTTGATAATTCCGGGCAATCGCGGGGCCTCGATGCCGTTTACATAGGCATCGGGAACACGTTCCAGAATCCCATTTTCCAATTGAAGACGAAGACGCTGAACCCGCGCATCGCGTTCTGCAAAATCTAGAAAGGTCTCCTGCACTGCGGCGGCGAAGGCCATGATGGCTGGGGCATTAAATGTTCCACTGCGAATATCACGCTCCTGACCTCCTCCATGGAGAAGGGCTGGCACGTCCAATCCCTTACGTAAAACTAATGCGCCAACACCGATTGGGCCGCCCAACTTGTGCGCACTCACACTCATCGCTGTCAATTCAAGTTGACTAAATGGAAGGAGCACTTTGCCAAAACTCTGTACTGCATCGCTATGAACTGGAATGAATGCAGAACGCGCCAACTCAACTACATTATCTATTGGTTGAATAACACCTGTTTCGTTATTGGAACTCATGATGGAGATGACCGCGATCTCATCGGCACGCCTGGAAATCACATCTTCCAGTTCGTCGAGATGGATGACTCCATTGCTATCCACGCCAATTTCGATTACCTCGGCGCCTTCGTGGATCTTGAGCCACTGCGCGGGGTCCAAGATCGCGTGATGCTCAATCGCTGAAATAACGACAACGTTGCGGCCAACTTCCTGGCCTTTCCAATAAAGTCCTTTTAAAGCGGTGTTGTTTGCTTCGGTGCCACTTGCGGTAAAGATGATCTCGCTAGGGTGGCAATCAAGGGCCATGGCAACTTCCTCACGGGCACCTTCCAAGTCTTTGCGTGCTTCTCGACCATAGGAGTGCAGACTCGAAGGATTTCCTAACTTCGCCAGTTGATCAGTCATCACCTCGATTGCAACATCGGCCATAGGCGTCGTTGCAGCATGATCAAGATATACAGGCATGAACCCAAGTCTAGGACTTGTGTGCTTTGACGCCTTCGCTTGCCTGCGGCAGCACGGAGAAGAGATCGCCAACCACGCCAAAATCGGCCAATTCGAAGATGGGAGCCTCAGGATCCTTATTAATCACGACAATCGTCTTGCTCGTCTGCATGCCTGCTCGGTGTTGGATTGCTCCCGAGATGCCACATGCCACGTAGAGTTGGGGGCTCACAGTCTTGCCAGTCTGACCTACTTGGTGTGAATGCGGGTACCAGCCAGCATCAGTTGCCGCACGAGATGCGCCCACTGCTGCACCCAATAGGTCTGCAAATGTTTCGACTGCGGAGAAGTCACCATTTGTTCCACGCCCGCCAGAGACGATGATTTGCGCTTCGGTAAGTTCGGGACGCCCCTCAGCAATGGGAGGCTGACTTGAAATAACTTTGGCGCGCTTCGCTGCATCAGATATTGCGACAGGCACGGTGATGATTTCCGGAGAACTCTTCGCCGAATCCGATGTCACCGAGTTCGGGCGCAAGGTGATGATCGCGCTTCCGTGGCAAACACGGGAGTGCACGGTCGTCGAACCACCAAAAATGATTTGGGTCGCGACAATTTCGCTAGAAACATCCACGGCATCGGTGATCAATCCAGAATCTGTCAGAACTGCAACGCAGCCGGCCAATTCCTTTCCGAAAGCACTGGATGTGATGAGCAGAGCCGCTGGCTTCTGCTCGCTCACCACGTGAGCAAGAGCTGCAGCGGATGCGGATACTCCGAAGTGGTCGAAATCGGCGCTTTCAATGATAAGTACCTTTGCGATCTTTCCATGGGTGATTTGTGCTGCCAATGCGGAACCCTTGCCGGGTGCCGCAAGAACAATGGCGGTTACATCCCCAATTCTGGCTCCACAGGTTGCGAGTTCGGCTGTCGTCTTTGCGATCTTCTCGCCAACAAATTGGGCGAGAACAAATACTTCGCTCATATTAATTTCTTCTCTACTAAGAAATCGACCAGGGCCTTGCCGCCGTTGCCGTCATCCACAATTTTGATGCCGGCAGCTTTCGGCGGGCGAGATGTTGCATCGACAACAACGCTCCACGCACCAGGAGTACCAACTTGGGCAGCATCGATTCCAAGAGAGGCCAAATCCTTGATATCTACCGGCTTCTTCTTCGCCGCCATGATGCCTTTGAACGACGGGTATCGCGGCTCGTTGATCTTCTCGACCACACTTATGACGGCAGGAAATTGCGCTTTGATTGTGTCAACGCCGGCCTCGGTCACACGCGTGATTGTTACGGATCCTGCATCAACAACGACAGAACCCGCGAAAGTCAGCTGCGCCCAAGCAAGGCGTTGTGCAATCATCGCGGGGACCACACTCATACGAGCATCTGTGGACTCAGTGCCACAGAGGACCAAATCAAAATTGCCGCCTTCAATTACCTTTGCCAAAACTTTGGATGTAGCCAATGCATCCGATCCAGCAAGTGCGGCATCGGTGACGATAATCGCCCCGTCTGCTCCCATAGATAGGGCTTTACGGACCGCATCGCCTGTGCGCTCCGGCCCCATGGAAATCACAGTCACAGAGTTGGCGCCGCCTTCTCCGTTGCCGCCATGTGCCTCCGCGATACGAAGCGCCTCTTCTACCGCGTATTCATCCAGATCGTTGAGAACAGCATCTATCCCCTGGCGGTCGAGCACGCCACCGTTCATTTTCTTCTCTGCCCACGAATCAGGCACTTGCTTCACACAGACCGCAATCTTCATGTCGCGATGCTACTGGTCGGTAAGATGAGAGACAATATAAGGAGGCTACGTCGGTGTTACCTGCAGATCCAAGGTTTCTTGGCGCGACGCTGACACATGACGGAGCCAACTTCGCACTTTGGGCGCAAGCCGCCGACGCGGTTGAGCTCTGCCTCTTCAATGACGTTAACGGCAAGTTGGTTGAAACTCGATTTGCATTAGCTCACCGCACGGGACCGATCTGGCATGGATATCTCTCCGGCGTACGTGAAGGTCAAAGATACGGTTACCGCGTTTACGGTCCTTGGAATCCCGAACAAGGTTTGCGATTTAACGCGGCCAAATTGTTGCTGGATCCGTACGCGCATCAACTCGAGGGCGAAGTTCAATATGTTCCGGAAATCTATGGTTACGTCAGCACAGACGGATTTGGGAATGGAGATGTCGACGTTCGCGATGACCGAGACAGTGCAGGCAAGGTTCCTTACTCTGTTCTCACCAGTCATCAACGGCGACATATTGATCGGCTCAACACGCCTTGGTCAAAGACAATCATTTACGAAGCCCATGTCCAAGGGCTCACCGCGCTCAACGATGAGATTGATGAGAGCGAGAGAGGAACCTACAAAGCTCTGGGCCACCCGAGCACGATCGCACACTTGAAAAAAATTGGCATAACCGCGCTGGAACTTCTGCCTATACATCATGCAATGACTGAGCCCGCCATTTGGAATCGCGGTCGCCGCAATTATTGGAATTACAACCCGATCGCCTTCACCGCACCCCACGCGCCCTACGCTGCCAGCACCGATCCGATCTCTGAACTTCAGTGGGCTGTGGATAGATTGCACGAATCTGCAATCGAGGTCATTTTGGATGTTGTTTACAACCATACGGGTGAAGGTGGAATAGGTGGACCAACACTATCTTTCCGCGGGATAGACAATAAAGCGTGGTATCGCCATCAAAGCGATGCGCAGTTCATTGATGTAACCGGGTGCGGCAACACGGTTAACGCCAGTGCGCCTCCCATCACAAGGCATATCGTGGATTCCCTTCGCTGGTGGAGCGAGGTGGTTGGCGTCGATGGTTTCCGTTTCGATTTGGCCACTGCTCTCTATAAAGATCCTTCGGCCGAAGACGCATCACTTTTTACGGCAATTGCCACCGACCCGGCATTACGGGATCTCAAATTGATCTGTGAGCCCTGGGACGTCACTCGATACAGCCTTGGAGACTTCGCCTACCCTTGGCGAGAATGGAACGACCACTATCGAGACTCCGTACGGCAATTCTGGTTGGGTGACTTGGTTCGTGGTTTTGGAGAAGGTGTAGCCGATATCGCATCGCGGATCAGCGGATCAAGTGACATCTTTTACTTCCGCGGACCGACATCGTCAATAAATTTCATCACTGCCCACGATGGTTTTACCCTCAATGACCTTGTCTCTTATCAAGAAAAACGTAACGGCCCCAATGGCGAGGAAGATCGTGATGGCGCCTCCGGAAATCGATCATGGAACGCGGGCGTAGAAGGCTCAACAATTGATCCGGCAATTCTCAATATTAGAAAATGTTTGAAGAAATCAATGCTCGCGACTTTAATACTTTCCACTGGAGTCCCCATGCTCTCAATGGGCGACGAAGTGAGCCGCACGCAAAATGGTTCGAACAACGCTTACACACAACCATTAAACGGTTCAGATGATTTCGGCGTAAATCTCACATGGAATCTGGGAGCTGAGGAACAAGATATTCTGGATGCCGTAACAGAACTTACCAACATCCGCACGTCATATCTCGCAGAAATCTCCTCGGAATTCTTCTCAGGCGCCTTAGACCTTGGCACGAAAAGAAAGGACCTCGCGTGGTTTAGTCTGGGTGGTCGTGAGATGACGGACTCACACTGGCGCGACGACGAGAAGCGCAGCATCACCATTTACTTTGAAGCAAGTTTTAATCGCGGTCTTCTTCTTTTGCTGAACTCATCCCCGCAGGAGACAGTCTTCACTCTCCCAGATGCAACGTGGGGGCAGACATATCGGTGCATTTTTGACGCCGCTCATGAAACTTCTACCTATGAGCCCATCATTGAGGAGCCTTCGGCAAGAGTGAAAGTGGCTCCACACTGCGTCCAAGTTTGGCTGGTTTCAGGCTCCGCGATCTTCTAAATCACGCTCATACTCGTTGGTACAGTCTTTAATCCCCTAAAATCTAGCCCGTGCTTGCAATCATCGCGCCTGGGCAAGGTTCACAGACCCCAGGCTTTCTCACCCCCTGGTTGGAAGATAAACAATTTCGCGATTGCCTAGATTCCTGGTCAGAAGCTATCGACCTCAATCTGATCCACTTGGGTACTCAAGCAGGCGCCGAAGAAATTCGCGCAACCGCCAACGCTCAACCACTCATCGTCGGGGCGGGCCTTCTCGCAATGAGGGCGCTTGGCAAAGTCAATCTTTCAGCAACCGCTGGCCACTCGGTCGGAGAAATCACGGCCGCGGTAATCGCCGGAGTTATCAGCGAGCACGATGCCATGACTTTCGTGCGCGAGCGCGGACTTGCCATGGCCGTTGCCGCAGCTCAATCTCCGACCGGAATGTCAGCGGTCCTGGGCGGTGAGCGTGAAAATGTACTAGCCGTCATCGCATCCCTTGGATTGATTCCGGCAAACGACAACGGGGCAGGTCAAATTGTTGCCGCCGGCGACCTCGATGCCCTCGCCAAACTTGGCGAAAATCCACCAGCAGGTGCGCGCGTGCGTGCCCTTGCAGTGGCAGGGGCCTTTCATACTCCCGTGATGGAGCCAGCAGTCGGGCACTTGGGCGATTTTGCCGCAACCCTGAGCGTCAAAGATCCGTCGATGACGATCATTTCAAATAGAGATGGTGCCAGCGTGGTCTTTGGTCACGTAGTCCTAGATCGAATCGTCAATCAAATTGCCAATCCCGTTCGCTGGGATCTTTGCATGGCGACCCTGGGCGATCTCGGAATCACCGCGGTTCTCGAGTTGCCACCTGCTGGAACGCTCGTAGGATTAATCAAGCGAGCACTTCCAGGGGTGGAGACCCTTGCCCTGAAAACCCCAGATGACTTAGATGCCGCAAGAGACCTCATTGCCCGCCATACCGAAAGCGTGGAAGCACTATGAAAAAGGCAAGCGTTGGGACCAAGCCTAGAACCGGGATCCAATCTCGCACTGGAACTAACAGCCGCATTCTCGGCGTTGGCGCATATCAACCAGAACGCGTGGTTCCTAACTCGGAAATCATAGGGAAGATTGATTCCAGCGATGAATGGATCCGCCAACGCACTGGAATACAGACCCGTCGCTTCGCGGCAACTGACGAAAGCGTCCTAGATATGGCCGAAGCTGCCTGTCGACAAGCACTCTCCCGGGCCAAAGTCTCGATGGAGGAGATCGACACAGTCATTTTGGCCAGCATCACCTATCCATTTCAGGCTCCAAGTGCGGCCACCGCTCTCATCGCACGTCTGGGCAATCCAAAAGCGGCCGCCTTCGATATTAATGCTGCATGTGCCGGCTTCTGCTACGGCGTTGGGATGGCCAATGACTTCATACGCTCTGGAACCTCAAAGCATGTTCTCGTAGTTGGCGCAGAAAAACTCACAGATTTCCTCGATCCGTATGACCGTGCAACTGCATTTATTTTCGCAGATGGCGCTGGAGCCGTAGTGATCGGGCCCTCGGAGGAACCAGGCATTGGACCGACGATCTGGGGGTCGGATGCAGACTCACGCGACGCCATCTTGATGGAACCATCCTGGAATGCCTTCCGCCACGGCGCGCCAGAAGGTGTCTGGCCCAATCTCTCCCAACAAGGACAGACTGTTTTTCGATGGGCCGTCTTCTCAATGAGTAAAGCAGGCTTGCGCACTCTTGAGGCCGCGGGTGTAAGCCCGGATCAGTTGGATGCCTTCATCCCCCACCAAGCCAATGTTCGAATCATCGAATCCATGGCGCGCGAGATGAAACTGCCTGAAAGCGTGGTCATTGCCCGAGATATTTGCACTTCAGGCAACACGTCGGCCGCTTCAATCCCGATTGCCATGAGCGCACTGCTCGTCGAGCACCCTGAACTGCACGGCGGATTGGCGCTACTGATCGGTTATGGCGCAGGATTGGTCTATGCAGGACAGGTAGTACAACTACCTCCAAAGCCCTAATTCAAAAATCAACCAAAAGACAACTAATAAGAGAAGGTATAGGAAATATGGCACTGTCACAGGCAGAAGTACTCGTAGGCATCAAGGAGATCGTTGAAGAGGTTGCAGGAATTCCTGCCGCATCGATCGAAATGGATAAGAACTTCACCGACGACCTCGATGTCGATTCATTGAGCATGGTTGAAGTTGTTGTAGCCGCGGAAGAGCGCTTTGGCGTCAAAATCCCAGATGATCAGGTTTCCGAGCTCGCAACAGTCGGAGATGCAGTCAATTTCATCGTGAAGGTTTCCGCCTAACCAGACCCTCCTAGAGAGAGAATTGCGGATTGATATGTCTCGTCGTCGCGTCGTAGTTACTGGACTTGGTGCAACCACCCCTCTGGGTGGCGATGTCGCAACTTCCTGGTCGGCCCTTCTTGCCGGTCAAAGTGGAGTTCGCACGCTCACGGAGGAATGGGCCTCCACCCTTCCAGTAACTATTGCCGCACGTGTTGCAGTTGAACCTGGTGATGTCATGGAACGCGTAGAGATGCGCCGCTTGGATCGCTCCGAACAATTTGCCTTGATCGCCTCGCGCGAGGCCTGGAAGGATGCCGGCAGTCCCGAGGTGGATCATGAACGGCTGGGAGTCGTGATTGCATCCGGCATCGGCGGCGTCATAACAATGCTGGATCAGTACGACATCTTGAAGAACAAGGGCGCACGCTTTGTCAGCCCGCATACTGTGCCGATGCTGATGCCCAATGGGCCAGCTGCAAACGTTGGACTTGAGCTCAAAGCACGCGCCGGCGTGCACACCCCCGTGAGCGCATGTGCATCGGGTGCAGAGGCCGTGGGTTATGCAATGGAAATGATTCGCACCAACCGCGCCGAAATCATCGTTGCCGGCGGCGTAGAGGCCGCGGTTCATGCCTTGCCCATGGCGGGTTTTGCTGCCATGAAAGCACTCTCAACCCGTAACGACGATCCGGCCCGAGCATCTCGTCCCTATGACAGAGATCGCGATGGGTTTGTGCTCGGCGAAGGGGGCGGAATGCTCGTACTGGAAGAGCTGGAGCATGCAAAGGCTCGCGGAGCAAGAATTTACGCAGAAATCGCAGGACAAGGTCTGACCTCCGATGGGTATCACATCGCCGCCCCAGACCCAGATGGGAGCGGCGTGCAAAGGGCAATAGCCTTCGCGCTTCGCGATTCGGGTCTGACCACTCGCGATATTGTCCATCTCAATGCACACGCAACATCAACTCAAGTCGGTGACATCGCCGAGGCCAATGCCCTTCGTTTAGCACTTGGAGCAGATGCGGATCACGTAGCGGTCTCTGCAACCAAATCCATGACGGGCCACTTGCTCGGCGGTGCTGGTGCAATCGAATCGGTATTTATTGTCAAGGCTCTGCAAGATCGATTGGCGCCTCCCACGATGAACATAGACAACATGGATCCTGAGATTGCGATCAACGTTGTACGCGACAAGCCGCGGGCACTTCCTGCCGGAGACATCGCAGCGCTCAACGACTCGTTTGGTTTTGGCGGACACAACGTCGTCCTCGCATTCCGCTCTTACTAATCATTACTACAGACATGACAACTCCAGTTGTTCAGCCCAATCCGCGCGATCCTGAGGTGCGTATGGCCAGGTTGGCTGATGCTGGTTCGCTGACTTTGATCACACCTCGGGATAAATCCGGGATGCTGGCCGCGACGGCGAAAGTCGGTGGAAATCCGGCAATCATCTTTGCTTCAGATGCCACAAGCCAGGGCGGTGCCCTGGGACCAGACGGCGCACGAGTCATCGTGGCCGCATACAACGCAGCTCTTGCCGCGCGAATTCCCATTATCGGAATCTGGCACTCTGCTGGTGCACGGTTGCGCGATGGCGTTCTCTCGCTCAATGCATTCGGTGAGGTCTTTCAATCCATCATCACCGCAAGCGGAAAAATTCCCCAACTTTCACTTGTGCTCGGGCCAACTGCAGGCGGTGGAGCTTATGGACCAGCACTTACCGATGTAGTCGTATTAGCACCCGAAGGTCGCATCTTCGTCACCGGTCCAGATGTCGTAAAAAGCGTCACTGGTGAGAACATCGACATGGCAAAGCTCGGGGGACCTGAGGCACATCGCCGCAACAGTGGCGTTGCACATGTCATCGCTCAAACAGAGGATGAGGCCTATGCGGAGATCCGAAATCTCACCACACTTTTTGCAGATCAAGGTGAAGTAAACCTCCCCCTTGAAGACAGAGAACTCTCACATTTGGTTGCGCCGTCAAGCAAACGAACCTACGACGTACATCCACTTGTCGGAGCTCTCCTTGACGCAGATCGAGAACAACTCGAACTCCTGCCGATGTGGGCCCCTAACATCGTTACCACTCTCGGACGGATAGGCGGGCGAACGGTCGGAGTTGTTGCAAACAATCCAGCCCACTTGGGCGCAGCCTTAGACTCCTCCGCCGCTGAAAAGGCTGCACGCTTTGTACGAACCTGCGACTCATTTGGAATTCCACTCGTTGTCGTCGTTGATGTACCGGGCTTTCTCCCTGGAGCCGGACAAGAGTGGGAGGGCGCAGTACGAAGAGGTGCCAAATTGCTTCATGCATTCGGCGAAGCAGTAGTCCCCCGCATCACGTTGATCACGCGAAAAGCCTACGGTGGAGCCTACGTTGCGATGAATTCGAGATCGTTGGGTGCCACCAAAGTCTTCGCCTGGCCAGATGCTGAAGTATCTGTCATGGGTGCGGTCGCCGCCGTGCGCGTCCTACACCGAAGGCTCCTAGCCGATCTGCCCGAGGAACAGCGCGAACTCATGGAACTCGAACTCGCGGCCGAACATGAACAAGTCTCAGGTGGGGTGGCGCGCGCAGTCGAGATCGGCGTCGTCGATGAAATCATCGAACCAATGAAGACCCGACACATGATCGCGCGGGCTATAAAGACCGCACCACAGCGCCGCGGAATCCACAGCAACATTCCACTCTGAAAAGAATTATTGCTTCGTTTTAAAGGTTACCGAGACGGTCGCGGTCACAGTCTTCGCAATTGTTGACGTGTCATAGGCCCCAGCATCTGATGTCGTCGTTGAATCTGGCGTAGTGACCTGGAATGGTCCACTCATCACGCTAAGCACGGCACCAATCGATCCACCAACTGCCCTTGTTAAGGCAATGGCGCGTATCTGGGCGTCTTTCATTGCCTCTTGCAACAGTTGTGGCCGTAAAGTTGGCAAAGATGAAATGTAATATTGCGGACCGTTGTTATTCACATTAACTCCCGTTTGGAGCACTACACCAATTCCTTGGCTTAGTTTCGCGATGAGCTGAACATCCTTCGACCGAACCGTGAGATCGCGGCTGGCGTTATAAGAAAGGATGCGCCCAGTAGGGTTTCCACTTTTGTAGTCCGCGATACCATATGTTGACACCGGGCCAAGTTGCAGAGCATCAGCCGGAATCCCTCCTTTAGTTAAGTATCCAGTAAGTGCATTGATGCTCGTGCCTGCGCGACTAACCGCATCGGCAACTTTGGTAGAGGATTCTTGAACAGAGAGTGTCCAGACCGCGTTATCAGCAATCGCGGAAACTTTTGCAGAACCAGTCACCGTGATTCCAGAAGTGCTCCGGGCTGCAAACCCCGATCCAACTTTCATGAGGCCGCCAGCTAGTGCAACGGCCATGATCAAGGTTGCAACTATTATGGTTACCGCTTTGCGTCGTTCGATTGTAATAATTGGACTTTCTTTTAGTTCGCTCATGATTTTGATTCTACTCTCGGAGACTTTTACTTCAAATGGCCTGACTGTGTGATACCCCTTCCAATTCCACGCGACGGAACTGCTCTAGTTCCAGATCCCATTCCATGCCGAGTGAGCGTCCAAGTGAGGCACGTAGTTCGTCATCGTTGAGCGTTAGCGCATTTGTGATTTGATTTTCCGTAAGCATCACCGCGCCTGAGCGGTCCAAGACCGCGCGATGTATTCCGAGCTCTGGCGTGAATCGATAGAGGACCGTTGCCTCCGCCTCTTCTTCGCGGATTTCAAAACGAAGGTAGTGCCACCCGCGAAGCACGCTTGCCAACTGCGCCCCTGTGCCGGTGCGATCGCGCCACTCACATGTGGCTCTATAGGTACCCGCCAAAAGAGGTTGGGGCCTCCACATAAGGAGGACCGACCGGTCCAAAAGATTGGCCACCGCCCATTGGATGTGGCGAGTCAGCGCGGAGGGGGCAGAATGGATAGCAAGATAGCCCCTTGAAAAGGGCTCATGGCGCCCAGAAGGCGTCGCCGTTGTTGGATCCTGGTGCATATATCTCCTCGTTAAACGTTGGCGCGACCTTCCCCAGCCCACCTGCGTACGAGTAGATGTCTATTTTTACAGCATTTGACCCCATTAGCGCTAGTACCCCTGGCTAATCGCGGGTTCCCCACGAAGAACCCCCTTTAGGCAAACCGACCTTCCTACGGGTACCCTTATCTCAGTCGGACGCTTAATCAGTACCCGTTTCATGGCCTAAAGCTTTCACTCGGTATCGCTGGCGCAAGAGGAAGACTGGTGAACGAGGTTTTCTCGCTCACCCCACATATATCGAAGGAAAAGCAAAACATGGCAACAGGCACAGTTAAGTGGTTCAACTCTGAAAAGGGTTTTGGTTTCATTGCAGTTGACGGTGGCGGACAAGACGTATTTGTTCACTACTCAGCAATTCAAGGAAATGGTTACAAGTCCCTTGAAGAGGGTCAGTCAGTTTCGTTCGAGGTCGTCCAGGGTCCAAAGGGTCCACAGGCCGACGCCGTAAACGCTAACTAATTACACCACTTTGGTTAGAAAGGCCCCCCGCTGAACTGAACCCCAGAAGTTGGAGTTCTTATTTGGAGGCGGGATTATTTTAGCAAGGAGCTGAGTCCGATAAACATCGGGCTCAGTTCCTTTAATTTTTAACGAATTCTATTTCAACTTCTGGCCGTCTCTGCTCTACTTTTGCCGCATCTTCTAAATATCTTTTATCAGCCACCGTGAGAGGCGGCTGGACGATACTCCTTGGCCAGAGGTGTCGAGCACGGACTACATCGGCTTCCATGGCATAGATCGTCAGAGTTGCTTGCAGGCCAAACCAGGCTAGGAGACCTAAAACGACGCCAAAGAATCCCGCAATTGCTTGGGCATTTTTTAGATCGCGACTGATAATTACGCCGGCAAAAGTGAGAA
>JANMBV010000099.1:0-2215 GCA_031360585.1 Actinomycetes bacterium
GCCCGGTATTTTGTTGCATGAGGCGATCGGCCACGGGCTGGAAGGCGACTTCAACCGCAAGGGCAGTTCCGCTTTCTCTGGCCGTATCGGCGAACGCGTTGCTTCCAAAGGAGTGACGGTGGTGGATGACGGCACGATTGCACGCCGCCGCGGCTCACTCAATATCGACGACGAGGGTAACCCCACCAACTGCACGGTATTGATCGAGGACGGTATCCTCAAGGGCTATATGCAAGACACGCTGAATGCGCGCTTGATGGGCGTGCCTATCACCGGCAACGCGCGCCGCGAGTCGTTCGCGCATATCCCTATGCCGCGCATGACCAACACCTATATGCTGAATGGCGACAAAGATCCGCAAGACATTATCAAGTCGGTGAAGCATGGTTTATATGCGGTCAATTTTGGCGGCGGCCAGGTCGATATTACCAGCGGCAAGTTTGTGTTTTCCGCTGCCGAAGCCTACATGATCGAAGACGGCAAAATCACCTATCCAGTTAAAGGCGCGACGCTGATTGGTAACGGCCCTGACGTGCTAACGCGTGTTTCTATGATAGGCAACGATATGGCACTCGATCCTGGCGTCGGCACTTGCGGCAAAGAAGGCCAAAGCGTGCCGGTGGGCGTGGGTCAGCCAACGCTCAAGATCGATAGTCTTACCGTCGGCGGCACCGCCTAGTTTTCGCACGCGCTTGGTGCGGCGTAAATCTACGCCGCACCACCAGGGCGCTTTAATGCCCCATTCTTCTTCATTTTTGCCACTTTCTAACCTACATTGAGTTGGCACGACCGATGCTTATGTTCAAAGAGCAAGGCCGCAGAATATTTAATGAAAATGTCATTATTTGCGTGCTATGATTGCGACGTTTTATTGAAGCAATAGGAGGTGTTCAATGGCTGTATCCAAAGCAAAACCGGCTGTGAAGCAGGCGGCTGTGGCACCTAAAATCAGCGTGGAGAAAAAACCGGCAGTGAAAAAATCTGCCGCGAGCAAGCCGGTGGCTACTAAATCCTCTTCCCCTCAAACCGTCGCTGCGAAGCCCACGAAATCGAAAGCGACGGTTGCCAAAAAAGTGGCAAAAGGCAACGGTAAAGCCCCTATCACACCCGAGCAACGTTATCGTATGATTTGCGACGCCGCCTATTTTCGTGCCGAGCGCCGTGGTTTCGTCGGCGGTCATCCGAGCGACGATTGGGTCGCAGCGGAAGTGGAAGTGGACGAACTGTTGCGCAGCATGCACGCGTAAAAAAGGGTCTTTGACCCAAATAAAAACGGCGCGGGTTGATATCCCCGCGCCGTTTTTATTTCGCCGCTATTTCTAAAATTTCAGTGTTTGACCGATGTGCATGACACGCAAATGTGTTCTTACATGTTGTTTTTTCAAGGCCGCACCGAATGCCTCCGGTGTGCCGGTGAGAACCGGGAAAGTGCCGAAATGCATCGGAATCACCATCTCCGGCTGCACCAATTTTACCGCTTCGGCGGCGCGCTCCGGCCCCATCGTGAAATGGTCACCGATGCATGCGAGCATCACATCCACTTTGTGAAAATGCGGAATCAACGCCATGTCCGCGAACACGTCGGTATCACCAGTGTGGTAAATCGTCGGGCCATTTTTGACGCTAATTAAAAAACCGCCAGGGGCGCCGCCATCGTGAATATTTTTGCCGTCTTCATCGGTGAGCGCAGAACTGTGCACCGCGGGAATGAAGGCGATTTTGACTTCGCCGTCGAGTAGATTCAATTCACCGCCGGCATTGCCTTGGGTGTCGAAACCCGCCTGTTCTTTCGGGAATCCACCATAGGTCACCATCGCTTTGCCGAGGTCGAAGGTGCTCACCAGGCGTGCGCCGGTTTTCTTGGCGATTTCCACGCTATTGCCCACGTGGTCGGCATGCCCATGGGTAACGAGAATCAGGTCGGCCTTATCCAGCTTAGCGAGATCCTCTTTGCCGTTCTTGTTGGCCGGGTTGGCGATCCAGGGATCGATCAGCAGTATTTTCCCATTGGGCGTTTTCAGCTTGAATGCGGAGTGGCCATACCATGTTAGCTCGGTGTTGCCGGCTGCATGAGCGGCGGCGATGAGGAGCGACAGTGAAAGAAAGAGAGCGGTAGATAAAATGCGCATGATGTTTTCCTATGTCTGTGGCTTGCGATCGTAGATAACAAAATGGTATTCGAAGCTGTTGGGCTCGTCGGTGCGATGCGGCTCGC
>JANMBV010000083.1:0-1620 GCA_031360585.1 Actinomycetes bacterium
CATGGCGCCTGCGCCCATGAAGCCGGATGAGTTTGCCCGTTTTGTGCGCGAGCAAATCAGCACGTCCCAAAAAATTGTCAAATCAGCGGACATTCAGCCGTTCTGAATGGCTTGCTTGGAGAACATCTAGGCCAGTTCCGAGAGCCTTTGGGTCTGGCGTCGCGTCAGCCGGGCAATGTCGGCCACGTCGGTTTCGGAGAGTTTGGGGCCGGGTTTGCGAATGGTCGCGCTGGCAATCACGCCGCGCTCGGACATGATGTGCTTGCGTACCGCCAGGCCAATGCCAGCCTGTTGCTCGTAGCGTGCCAGAGGAAGGTAGGCGTCAAAAAGGTCATGCGCTCTTTCAACGTCCCCTGCGGCATGGGCGCGGCAGACGTCCACCATCATTTCCGGATAGGCGAAGCCTGTCATGGCGCCATCGGCACCCCGGCTGAGTTCCTCAGGAAGAAACAGTCCGCCGCCATTGCCCGTGAGAATGGACACCCGCGTAATGTCGCCTTTGGCGCTGGCAGCGCGAATGGCCGAGAGCTTGGCCAGCCCAGGGCAGTCTTCTGCTTTGAGCATGACGCAGGTGAGCGAGTTTTTGAGAATCCGAAGAATCACCGAGGTTGACATCTGCACCCCGGTGGCCACCGGGTGATCCTGCAACACCCAGCGCACGTCTTTCCCCAACGTCTCACTGACCATGTCGAAGTAGGCTACGATCTGGTCATCCGTACGCACGCTGGAGGGCGGCGCCACCATCACACCCGCAGCACCCAGGCTCATCACGCTTTGGGTCAGCTCGGCCATCGGCGCAAAGCCGGCAGAAGATGCGCCCACCACCACCGGCACCCGCCCGGCCACACGCCCAAGCACCCGTTGAACAAAAATGCGCGACTCATCCGCCGTGAGCTTGGTGGCTTCGCCCATGATGCCAAGCACCGTCAGGCCGGTGACCCCGCAACCCAGGTAGAAATCGACCATGCGATCCGTGCTGTCCAGATCAAGCGATCCGTCCTGCGCAAACGGCGTGACCGCAATCAAATAAACCCCTTTGGCAGAAGCGTCGAGTGTGTTCAAGGTGGTCTCCAAGAAAATTCATTGCCAGCAAACTACATTTTATTATTTGGGGGCTGTCTGAAATCCAAACGCAACACTACCATTAATCAAAGGCGTTTTGCATGAATCAGATTCATGGAGATCTGAACCTGGAAGAGTACGCACTGTCCATGGTCCGAGGGCTCACACCATGATCACCCGTCGTCGCCTTATTGCGGGTGCCACGCTTGGCGCTGGTACCGGCGTCTAGCTGGCTGGGTGCCAGCAAATGGCCACGCAAACAGGCTCACAAATTGGCGCGAAAGTCAGCGGCAAGCGCTTGATCGTTGACGCGCAGGTGCACATGTGGACAGCCAACACGCCCGCCCTGCCGTGGGCACCGGGCACCACGCCGCAGTTGCCGCAACCTTCGACATTGAGCGCGTTCTGTCCATGATGGACGAGGCCGGCGTTGTTGCCAGCGTGGAAAGCCCGTCCCGGCATGCTGGGCATTTGGGCCAGTTTCTTTTCAGCAGAGGCGCAGGCCTGGCTGTTGGATGGCAAGGTCGACTGGCTGTGGCCCGCTGCCGAGAAGGCTGA
>JANMBV010000120.1:0-2506 GCA_031360585.1 Actinomycetes bacterium
GGCCGCAGGAGGCGATTCACCTCAAGGCCATGCGCCACCTCCCCACCGCGCTGCAGGCCGTGCTGGCCCTGGAGCCGCAGGTCATCAGCTGGGCCGAAGACTTCGCCGCCAAGGAGAACGCGCTGTTCCTGGGTCGCGGCCTGCATTACCCCATCGCGCTGGAAGGGGCCTTGAAGCTCAAGGAAATCAGCTACATCCACGCCGAAGCCTACCCCGCAGGCGAACTCAAGCACGGCCCGCTGGCGCTGGTCACCAGCGAGATGCCGGTGGTCACCGTCGCCCCCAACGACGCGCTTCTGGAAAAGCTGAAGAGCAATTTGCACGAGGTACGCGCCCGTGGCGGCGTGCTCTATGTGCTGGCCGATGCGGGCAGCAAAATTGAGAGCGGCGAAGGCATGCACGTCATCCGCATGCCCGAGCACTACGTCGAGCTGTCACCGCTGCTGCACGTGGTGCCGCTGCAGTTGCTGGCGTACCACACGGCTTGTGCGCGGGGAACGGATGTGGACAAGCCACGGAATTTGGCTAAGAGTGTGACGGTGGAGTGAGGCTGATCGGCACCCCATCCACAGACACTAGACGCACAAAGTCGGGCCCATGCTATTTACAAGCCAAGCTCGCTGTGAGAGTCCAGTCGCACGAGCTGTAGTACTGTGTCATTCGGTTTGCGATAAATCAAGACTAAGTCGGGCCTGACGTGGCAATCCCGGTGGTCTTTCCATTCACCAGTCAGGGCATGATCGTGGTGGCGCGGCTGTAGTGGTTGGTCATCCAGCAAGTCCGACAAAACGGCATGAAGTTCGGCATCCAGCGTGACGCGATGCTGACCCTTCTTCTCGCGCTTGTAGTCGCGCTTGAACTGACCGGTGTAGTCAGGCGTCCTCATTGAGATCGGCGAACAAGGCTGCAAGACCAGGTGTTTTCGTGACCTTGCCCGCGCGCGCGTCCTTCATCGCTTTGATCGTCGTCGCGTTCGGAGTTAGCGGTTCGAACGGCAGTGCTTTGTCACGCGCGACGCGCGTCAGCAGGAGGCGAAAAGCATCAGACACGGTTAAACCCATCGCGGCCAGCACAACACTCGCTTCTTCTTTGACGTGCTCGTCGATTCGAGCGCGGACAACAGCATTGGCAGACATGATTGATTTCCCCATTGAAAATTGAGCTACATTGTAGCCCAAATTTCGCGCGGCGTGCCCCGGTAGTACCAAACCAATCCGCACATCCAATAGAGCGAAAGGGACGCTGGCGCATTGGCCTCACGCATCAACTCAAGTGCGACGGGGTTCTTGAAACGCCAGTACAGCCAGTAGCACCCATCCACTGTGAACCATGTCCAGAAAAGCATCAAGGGCCATTGCCGCCACTGCCTTTCGACGATGGCGTGCATCGACCACGATGCCGTCAGGTACGCCATCAACGCCATGATGAAGCTGATGGGTATGTCCCAGTCCGGCACCTCGTAATAGAACGAGCCAACCACCAGCAAGCCAACGCCGATGGCAAGCGTGGCTAGCTTCCAAGGGCGCAGTAGCTCGGCAGGCACGTCCATTTGAAGCTAGTTCTTGACTTGAGTGGAACGGCCAAACCATTGCATCGCCACCCATGCGACGGCCCCCGCAACACCTGCTATCGCACACAGTTGGTACACCGCATCATGCGAGACGAGGCCCATCAACGGATTTACCTGGGAGAACGGCGCCAAGGGCCGAATATCGTGGTGCATCAGACTGTCGAGCACAACATGACTCAAGGTGCCGAAAACAGCCCCAACAGTCACGGCAGTCTGGGAAGTCTTGGACTGCACAAGCCAAGGCAGCCCATGGTGAGTGACCTCTTTATTCCACTTTCCCAGAAGATAGTTGCAAACGCTTGGTGCAATAAGCGTCACGAGGTATGCAATGACCAACGCACCAAGAATGGTGTGTGTGGGGCCATGAAGCACGTCAGCCCCAGTCAACATCCCAACACCCGGTTCAATGTCCATTGCAATCTGAGCAATGCCGAATGTGATCACGCTGATGTTTCGGTTAAGACCTGGCTTGGCAATGAGCGCAGCGCCCATGTGGAATGGCGTAAATGGCAATTTCAATCTCCCAATTCATGTCTACGGAACGCTCCGGTTGAATCGAAGATCGTCTTGCGCGAGGCTGGATGGTAGCTGCTTGTGGTCTGACTCATAAATTTCTCCGGGGTTACGCTACGTTGACATGCGATGCATCGACCACGGCCATATGTGTCTGGAAAAAGGAGCGGAATCTGCTTGCCGAAGAGTCGAAAACTACCAGATTCCTCTGCGCGCGGGTGATCCCGGTGTAGACCATCTCGGCTTCGTCCTCCGGCGCGAGGATACAGAACACGGTCTGCGCTTCGAGCCCCTTGAAGCTGTGGATGGTGGACATCTTGATGAGGCCTGAATTCTGCATAAAAATGCACTTCTTGCGCCGCCTAATCTTGGCGATTTCATCCCGAAACTGCGGCGAGTCCCGGCGCATTCTGGCAGCGAGTG
>JANMBV010000008.1:0-31511 GCA_031360585.1 Actinomycetes bacterium
CCACACGTACCCATTTTCTAAGGCGTCCCATTGAAGTGCCGCTATCTTCGCGTGCAATTCAAGTGCTACCTCTCTGATTTTTTTGGCATTCGGTTGCGGCCATCGGGTCGTCCGAGCGAGCAAAGCCAAAGAAGAGAAAACATGAACAAAGTCCTCCGCGTAGCGAGACTGCTCGTGTGACAACGGGCCTTGCATATAATCTTCAAAGTTGTAAAGATATCTATCGAGGTACGTGAAGAGTTCAACGAATCGTGACCGCGCCAGTTCTACTTGTTCTCGCGATGTGCGCAACCACTCAGCGGTAATCATTCCTAGAATAATCGTCAACCCACCAATTACCCCAGTTAATATTTCCGATGAACGATGTTGGCGATATGCGAAGCCCAGAACTAGGAACGACAACACAGCCGTAAAGAGAACTGTTAAAAGTATTCCTTTTGAGAATTTCCAAGTTTGAAGCATTATGGAAGCGTAGGGATTGCTCTCGCTTTTTGGAAGAGTTGCTCCGGTCGATTTCTAGCGAAAGCTCCTTCACTGCCTAAAATGTCGCATCGTGCGCCCGAAGGGATACGAACTAGCCAGCGCTCTCGGTCAGAATTGAAACGCGATTGTTGGAAACAGAAAGAAAGCCTCCGTGGACTGCAAAATCAGTAACGGTGCCATCAGCGCCCTTGATACTGACTTTGCCATCGACAAGAATGCCAAAGAGCGGTTCATGGCCAGGAAGTATCCCTAGATCCCCTTCAACCGTGCGAGCAGACACCATCCGAGCATCGCCGGACCAGACTCGCTCGGCTGGAGTGACAAGTTCTACTCCTAGCAATGCGCCGCTTTCAGACATGATTTAGCCCCTTAGCCCTTGGCCAATTCGGACGCGCGACGCTCGACGTCATCGAGGTCACCGCACATGAAGAATGCTTGTTCTGGAATGTGGTCGTAGTCGCCGTTAGCCAGTGCTTCGAATGCTGAAATGGTTTCGGCCACTGGCACGAAGGATCCGTCGAGACCGGTGAAAGCTTTGGCAACAAAGGTGTTCTGAGACAAGAAGCGCTGAATGCGACGTGCACGACCGACGAGAATGCGATCCTCTTCAGAAAGTTCGTCGATACCAAGGATTGCGATGATGTCTTGTAGGTCTTTGTAGCGCTGCAAGATCTGCTTGGTGCGGTTAGCGACACGGAAGTGGTGCTCACCGATGTAGCGAGGATCAAGGATGCGCGAAGTTGAGTCCAGAGGATCCACGGCTGGGTAGATACCAAGCTCGGAGATAGGACGTGAAAGGACTGTTGTCGCATCAAGGTGAGCGAAGGTCGTGTGTGGGGCTGGGTCGGTGATGTCATCGGCAGGTACATAAATTGCCTGCATTGATGTAATCGAGTGACCACGGGTTGACGTAATTCGTTCTTGCAACTGGCCCATTTCATCGGCCAAAGTTGGCTGGTAACCAACAGCCGATGGCATACGGCCAAGGAGGGTTGAAACTTCAGAACCCGCCTGAGTAAAACGGAAGATGTTGTCGATGAAGAGCAGCACGTCCTGCTTTTGAACATCGCGGAAGTACTCAGCCATCGTGAGAGCAGATAGGGCAACGCGAAGACGCGTCCCTGGTGGCTCATCCATCTGACCGAAGACCAAGGCGGTCTTATTGATAACGCCGGTTTCTTTCATTTCCAAAAAGAGGTCGTTACCTTCACGGGTACGCTCACCAACACCGGCGAATACAGATACACCACCGAAGTTTTCAGCTACGCGATAGATCATTTCCTGAATAAGAACGGTCTTACCAACACCGGCACCACCGAAGAGGCCGATCTTTCCGCCCTTTACGTAAGGGGTGAGAAGGTCGATAACTTTGATGCCGGTCTCGAACATTTCAGTCTTTGACTCGAGTTGATCAAAGGGTGGTGGATTGCGGTGAATTGACCAGCGCTCTTTGATATCAAGGGATGCGGTCGGAACGTCGAGTGATTCGCCAAGGGTGTTGAAGACGTGGCCCTTGGTGACGTCGCCGACTGGTACGGAGATCGCCGAGCCGGTGTCGCTTACCTCTGCACCACGGACGAGACCGTCGGTTGGCTGCATGGAGATTGCGCGCACAAGGTTGTCACCAATGTGCTGTGCTACCTCCATCGTCAAGGTACGAACCTGACCACTCATGGTCACATCAACGTGAAGTGCGTTGAAGATCGATGGCATTGCATCGGCGGGGAATTCGATATCCACCACCGGTCCAATAACGCGCGCTACTCGACCTTTACCGGTTACTGTCGACATCATTCACTCCCTGCACTAGCCGAGGCGAGCGCGTCTGCGCCGCCGACGATTTCACTGATTTCTTGGGTAATTTCAGCTTGACGGGCTGCGTTCGCAAGTCGTGTCAGCGACTTGATGAGGTCATCAGCGTTGTCAGTCGCTGACTTCATTGCGCGACGGCGGGCAGCATGTTCTGAAGCGGCTGACTGCAGCATGGCGTTGAAGATTCGAGCTTCGATATAACGAGGCAGAAGCGCATTAAGCACCGAACCTGCGTCTGGTTCGAATTCATACATAGGCAGGAGGCCCTTGGGAATCGGAAGATCAGTCTCGACGACTTCCAGAGGCAACATCCGCTTTGCCATGGCGTTCTGAGTCAGCATCGACTGGAATTCAGTGTAGATAACGTGGATTTCATCAATTCCGTGTGTGTCACTTACCGAATCTGCAAGGAATGCGTTGATAAGGGAATCTGCGACTTCCTTGGCATTTTCATAGGTCGGGCTGTCAGAAAAACCAGTCCATGAGCCCGCCACCACTCGGTTGCGGAACCTGTAGTAGTTGACCGCTTTTCGACCCACCAAATATGAACTCACATCCAGACCCCGACCTCTGAGCAGGGTTGCGAGTTGTTCTCCTTCTTTAATGGCGTTGTTCGAGTAAGCCCCAGCCATACCGCGGTCAGCAGTAATAATAAGAACAGCTGCGCGCTTTGGATTTTCAGAAGGTGTCGTCAACGGATGGTTGGTCGATGAATAAGTAGCCAATGCTGTTACTGCACGGGTCAGTTCGTTTGCGTACGGGGTCGATGCCCAAACTCTTTGTTGCGCCTTGACAATACGGGAAGCCGAAATCAACTCCATGGCTTTCGTAATTTTCTTGGTCGCTTTAACCGAACGCATTCGGCGGCGATAGACGCGAAGTTGGGCTCCCATTGTTTACTTCTTCTCCACCGGCGCAACGTACTTAGTGACCTGCTCGATCAGTTCGCCCTCGAGAGGATCAACTGGCTTGTCATAAACGGCCTGAGCAGCCGATGAGATGAAACGGCTCTTAAACATCAAAACCGCATCCTTCATGGACGCGATGGTGTCATCGGTAAGTTCCTTGGTCTCTGAAATCACATCGAAGATTGCCTTGCGCTCCAGGGCGATGAACTCGAGGAGTTCACTTTCAAAGCGACGGATATCTGCCACTGCGACATCATCGAGTTGACCTGAGGTACCAGCCCAGATTGAAACGATCTGACGCTCGAGTGAATACGGTGAGTACTGGCCTTGCTTCAAGAGTTCAACCATTCGCGCACCGCGCTCAAGTTGGGCCTTGGACGCCGCGTCAAGGTCGGAGCCAAATGCTGCGAATGCCTCGAGTTCACGGAACTGCGCAAGGTCAAGGCGAAGGCGTCCTGCGATCTTCTTCATGGCCTTGGTCTGTGCGGAACCACCAACGCGCGATACCGAGATACCCACGTTGATAGCTGGGCGAACACCGGCGTTGAAGAGGTCGGTCTCAAGGAAGCACTGACCATCGGTAATGGAAATAACGTTGGTGGGGATGAACGCAGAGACGTCATTGCCTTTTGTTTCGATGATGGGAAGGCCGGTCATTGACCCGCCACCGAGTTCATCCGAGAGCTTTGCGCAACGCTCCAGAAGACGTGAGTGCAAGTAGAAGACGTCCCCAGGGTATGCCTCGCGCCCTGGTGGACGACGTAGCAGTAACGAAACCGAACGATAGGCCTCGGCCTGCTTTGATAGATCGTCGAAAACAATGAGTACGTGCTGGCCTGCGTACATCCAGTGCTGGCCGATAGAGGAACCTGTGTAAGGGGCCAAGTACTTAAATCCTGCTGGATCTGATGCGGGCGAGGCAACGATCGTTGTGTATTCCATTGCGCCGGCTTCTTCCAACGAGGCACGAACAGATGCGATGGTCGAACCCTTCTGGCCGATCGCAACGTAGATGCACTTAACCTGCTTCTTGGGATCTCCGGTCAGCCAGTTTTCGCGCTGGTTTATGATCGTGTCGACGGCAACTGCGGTTTTGCCAGTCTGGCGATCACCGATGATCAACTGACGCTGTCCGCGACCAATTGCGGTCATCGCATCGATTGCCTTTATACCGGTGGCAAGAGGCTCTTTTACTGGCTGGCGCTGTACAACGGATGGTGCCTGCAATTCCAGGGCGCGGCGAGCATCTGCCTTGATTTCACCCTTGCCGTCGATTGGACGGCCAAGTGGGTCGACTACGCGACCGAGGAAGCCATCACCAACTGGAACGGAGAGAACTTCGCCTGTGCGCCGAACTGACGTTCCTTCTTCGATGCCGTCGTAATCACCGAGAATAACAACGCCGATCTCTCGGACGTCGAGGTTGAGGGCAAGACCGAGGGTGCCATTTTCGAACTGGAGAAGTTCGTTGGCCATGGTCGAAGGCAGGCCCTCAATGCGGGCGATACCGTCGCCTGCTTGGGTGACAGTACCGACCTCGTCTCGAGCAGCGACGCCCGGATCATACGACTTTGCAAAATTCGCGAGTGCATCACGAATTTCCTCGGGTCGGATCTGCAGTTCGGCCATCTTTTTCTCCCTTATCGAATCTTCGAGTTAAAAATCTTTGTGCTAGCCATGAGCACCAACAAGTGCGCGCCCGGCTCCTGCTAGTCGAGTGCTCATTGTTCCGTCGATGATTTCATCGCCAAATCTCACGCTTACCCCGCCGACAACGCTGGGATCAACGTCGACATTTACTTGAACGGGCTGTCCTACTTGGGTAGCCAGCGAGGCCGCCAGGCGCGCTCTCTGGGTATCCGAAAGTGCGACCGCCACCTGAACGTGGGCAATCAAGCGATTTCGCCTGGCTGCAAGGGCGAAGAGGTAATCTTCAAATGCCGCTTCGATGCTTCGCCCCCGCAAGTTGTTAACTAAATGAGAAACCAGTTTAACGGTGGATTCGGTATTGGTCTTGCCCAGCAACTCAACCACTAGTGAGGTTTTAGCCTCATCTGCCCCTGTCGTTGTCAGCGCGTCGCGAAGCTCGAAGGAACTCGCGATGGTCTGAGATACCGCGAAGAACTCGTCCTCTACACGATCGAGTTCGCCAGCGATATTTACCGACGACGCCTCTGCTTCAATTGCCAACTGCTCGATCACGGGCACAAGATCTGCCGATGAAGACCAACGAAGAGTTGCAATTTCGGTGATGATCTCCAAGGCCTTTGCATCCAGTGATTTCCCAAAGAGCTCGGTAACGAGTGCAACCTTGGCGGCCGAATCCCGTGAAGGATCGGTGATCGCACGGCGAAGTGCAATGGATCCAGCCAGAATCTGTGCGCAGGAAAAGAGTTGTGAGGAAAATTGCGATGCCGCATCCGACGTCTCGCCCTTCACGGCAGCGTCCAGCATCGCTCGAGAGGTCTTTAGGGACTCCCGGCTACTACCGCCAAAATATGCTCGCATATGCCTGATTTCCCTTTAGCCGTTACTTGGATTTTTCGAGATCGTCTAGAAAACGATCAACTACGCGCGAGGCGCGAGCCTGATCATCAAGTGCTTCTCCAACGATTTTCGAAGCCAATTCGACCGCAATCGTGCCCACTTCAGTGCGAAGGGATGTGATTGCTGCCTGGCGTTCAGCCTCGATGGAAGCGTGGGCTGCGGCGGTGATTCGACCGGCCTCTTCTTGTGCCTTGGCACGGAGCTCTTCAATGATTGCTACGCCTTGCGAGCGCGCATCCTCACGAAGAGAATGTGCCTCATCGCGAGCCTTAGAGAGTTGTTCCGTGTACTGACGCAGTGCCCGCTCGGCTTCAACCTGTGCCTTCTCAGCCCTCTCCATTCCGCCTTGAATTGCCTCAGTGCGATCGGTGAATGCTTTTTCAAACATCGGCACCACTTTTGAGCGCAGGACAAGGAAGAGAAGAGTGAAGGCGATTGCGCCAACCACCAGCTCCGCGGTGTGCGGGAGAAGAGGGTTAATCTTCTCCACCGCCAAATTTATAGAATGCATCTGTCGCTATTTATGTATTAAAGAACGAATGCGAGAACGAGGCCGAAGAGCGCAAGCGCCTCAGCAAGTGCGAACCCAAGGAACGCGATTGGCTGAAGAACGCTACGTGCTTCTGGCTGACGTGCAACGCCGTTGATGTAAGCAGCGAAGATCATTCCGGTAGCAATCGCAGGTCCGATTGCTGAGAGGCCATAACCGACCAGGTTGAGCGTGCCTTTCATTCTTTTACCTTTCTAGCTGTTAGTTAGTGCTCGTCGGCAAGGGCGCCGGCGATGTACAAAGCGGTGAGCAGTGTAAAGATATACGCTTGCAAACATTGGACCAAAAATTCGAAGAAAGTCAGGCCGATGCCGAATGCGAAGGCAAATGGGCTGATCAACTTCAAACCGATGACCCCTTTAAGCAGATGATCCCCGCCCAAGATGAAAACTAAAAGGAGCAGGTGGCCTGCGAACATGTTCGCAAAAAGGCGCAGGCCAAGCGTCAGTGGACGAGTGATGAGATACGTCGCAATTTCAATCGGAGTCAAGAGGATGTAAGCAACCTTAGGAACTCCTGGCATGAACATGATGTCTTTGATGTACTTGCGGATACCCTGTTTGCGGATTCCGATGTAGTGGAAGATCACAAAAGTGAAAATGGAAAGAACGTAAGGAAAGCTCACGTGCGACATCGTCGGGAACTGAAGTAGAGGAACAATTCCAAAAATGTTGTTGGTCAAGATAAAGACAAAGAGCGTGAATAGATATGGCACAAAGCGCATGAATTCGTGGCCGATAATGTCTTTGGCCAGATCGTTTCTCACGAAGCTGTAGATGCTCTCGCCCGCAAACTGCAATTTTGAAGGAACAATGGCTGCTTTGCGCGATGCCAGGATGAAGAAGACTGAAATCAAAATAACTGATAAAAAAACAAGCGCTATGGGCTTTGTGAAGTATGGATTGTTATGAAAGAAGGAGGGGAAATTGAAGTCGTTACTACTTGGCGGGACGAATCCTCCGCCTTCAGCGCCTAACAAGTGCAACGAGCGCACGCACACTCCTCGTTTTTCTAGAGACTCAGTTTTGCGGGCCTTGATTGCAACGGGGGAAATTCGGCCAGCGGGGCAACCTTATTGGCAAAGAATCAAATCTGTGAAATCGGCGAGAAATGCCCCCGACCTGAGCCGTTTACATGCGGGGATTACTTAGAGTTTCTCCCGATCCTCAACCAGATCAGGTAGATGGATGCGCTGACGCCAAGGAGTAGCCCTCCCAGAAGAAAGTAGTGGGTCTTGAGCCAGTGGTCTAAGGCCCAGCCAACTCCGCCCCAGAAAAGCAGCCCAGACAGGAGATAACCAACGATCGACCAGGCAGCCCCGTCGTCATTAGGTTTCATTTACCCTCCTCGTCCTTCTTGGCTTGCGGCAATGGTAGGTGTATCTGCAGTTTTAGGAAACTTCTAATCTCCCCTGCCAGCCAGGCTACAGTCAGGGCCAGAGCCACTACGCCAAAACTTCTCCGATCAATGGTTTCTCGAGATGTAAATCGAGTCAACAGCCAGAGAAAAAGTCCAAGAAGAGCGATCTTGGCGAAGTAGGAGAAGATCGCCAACCCAAAAGTCGCTAATGGATCGAGCTTTCGCGAAACTGCCGAGACCGCTAAGTGGACAGTGAAGTACATCACAACAACTAGTTGTGCCAACAGGGCAGCAAACAATCCCGCTTTCCCGCGGATCAGGGCAGCTGCGATTATGCCGACAATTCCCACCGCGAAGGTGGGGATGAGGGCACCGCGCATGAGATTTCGTTCGTTCGTCTTTTCAGTACTCATAGTCGACTCATAAAAATTGGTTCACCCTCTCCTGGGTATCAGATCGACGTTCTTTCCAACGGCTGGAAACAATTAAGCTCGATCCCGCGAAAAACAAGCCCGTCATCAATGCAGCCCACCAAGGCCAGAATGCAAGAACGGTCACGGGTATTGCCACTGTAGCTGTCCAGAGATACATGATCACCGCTGCTCGTTGATGTGAATTTCCGGCATCAAGGAGTCGATGATGCAGATGCTCTTTGTCGGGAGCAAACGGCGAACGCCCGGAGAGGGCGCGACGGAACACAGCAAGGATTAGATCCATGAGAGGAATCGCAAGGACGGCAAATGGGAGAAGTAACGGCAACAAAGTCGGGCCGTGATTTTCGGCCGCGATTGCGTTGGCATCGACTTGCCCCGTGAGTGTGATTGCCGCTGCTGATAGTAAGAGCCCTAAAAACATCGACCCCGAATCCCCCATAAAGATTCTGGCAGGGTGAGAGTTGTGCGGAAGAAAACCAAGGCAGACACCCACGATGATGGCAGTAATCAGCGAAGGCGAGCCAGCACGACTGAAACCATTAACAACGGCTAACAAGTAGGCAAAGGCGAAGAACGATGCTCCTGAAATCGCTACGATCCCTGCGGCCAGTCCGTCGAGACCGTCAACGAAATTCACCGCGTTGATCGTCACAAGCACAACGAGAACCGTAACCAATTGGCCGATGCTCGGCGGCAGAGTCGTCACCCCGTTGATGGGGAGCCAGAGGATCTGGATTCCGTAAAGCAACAAGATGCCAGCCGCGAGTGCCTGGCCAGCCAACTTCGTGATCGCGTCGAGTTGGTAGCGATCATCGGCCATTCCCAAGATGATCACGAATGTGGCTGCCAGAAAGATTCCTTGTAACTCGTGGCCGTAGACCTTGCCGACCAGGGAAAGGTGTCTGGCGATCACGAATGTGAGAACCATCGAAATCCACATTGCCAGTCCACCCCAACGGGCCGTTGGAAGGGTGTGAACGTCCCGCGTTCGAATTTGCGCAACCGCGCCAAAGCGCTGCGCCAACTTTTTGACAAAAGGAGTGATCAAATAGCAGAGCGCCGCCGCTAAGAAGGCCGTGGCGAGATAGACGCGCATCTTCTATTGGTCGTTGATTACGCGGAATAGATGGGAAAGCGCGCGGTCAGCTGGTGAATTTCAGTACGAATCTGTGCCAGAACTTTCTCATCTTCACTTGCGATTGCACGTGAGATAAGGGATGCGATGGTCTTCATTTCCGCCGCGCCCATACCTTGAGTTGTGGTTGCCGCAGATCCGACGCGAATTCCACTGGTAACCGCAGGAGATTCAGGATCGAATGGAATCGCATTCTTATTTAAGACAATTCCGGCCAGGCCACAGCGCTGATCGGCCACCTTGCCGGACACACCCGTGCTGCGGATATCAATCAATGCCAAGTGGGTCTGGGTCCCGCCAGATACTGCGCGCATTCCCTCCTGTTCCAAGGAAGCAGCTAGAACTTGGCAGTTGGAGATAACATTTTTTGCATACTCTTGATACGCCGGTTGTGCGCACTCCTTGAGCGCAATGGCCTTGCCTGCAACGGCTGACATGATCGGCCCACCTTGCGTACCAGGAAAGACGGCCTTATCTATGGCTGGACCGTGCTCGGCCTTGGAGAGAATCATTCCGCCGCGGGGTCCACGCAAGACCTTATGGGTTGTAAAGGAAACAACATCTGCGTAAGGGACCGGTGATGGAATCGCCTTGCCTGCTACCAGGCCGATGAAGTGAGCCGCGTCCACCCACATAATTGCGCCAACTTCATCGCAAATGCTGCGAACCGTTTCAAAATCGATCAGGCTTGGGTAGGCCGTAGCGCCCGTGCAAATCATCTTCGGCTTGTTCTTGATAGCAAGATCGCGCAACTCGTCGTAATCGATGAGTTCATTGTCTTGGCGAACACCATAGGAAACAATGTTGAACCACTTGCCAGAGAAGTTGACCTTGGAACCATGCGTCAGATGGCCTCCGTGCGGAAGCGACATAGCAAGGACAGTATCGCCAGGTTTTGTGAAGGCGGCATAGACAGCGATATTGGCGCTTGCACCTGAGTGCGACTGCACGTTCGCGTGCTCGGCACCAAAGAGAGACTTGGCACGTTCGATAGCAAGGATCTCTGCCTTATCGACTTCCTCGCATCCACCGTAATAGCGCTTAGCCGGATACCCCTCGGCATACTTATTTGAAAGCGTCGATCCCAATGCGGCCAGTACTGCGCGCGAAGTGAAATTCTCACTGGCAATGAGTTGAAGATCGGTTTGTTGGCGGTGAAGTTCAGATAGCAGCACGGCAGCAATATCCGGATCCTCCTTCGAAAGAAGGTCAAAATCAGGGCCATAGAAGGGAGTGTCAGACATGCCGTAAGCCTATTCTCTCAGGTGGAATTTGATGAACCAGAAACGATGATCTCGGGCAGAACCTCTTGCAACTTATCGACGCTCAATGCGCCTTCACGAATGACCACTACCCCAGTCTCGTTATCTGAAACAACGGTGGAGGCCGGCGCGGGGGCCAAGATACCTGCATCGAATATCCCAGCTAGGTCGTACTCCCTGGCCGAAATATCCTTAATATCCAAAATGGGAGGTTGACCTGCAAGAGCGGCACTGCCAACAGCCAAAGGGCCGCTTATTTGTAGAAGGGCTAGAACAAATTGCGCAGAGGGAACCCGCACAGATATCTTCGTCAATCGTTTGCCGTCTCCCAGATCCCACGAAAGGCCCCGTTGCGCAGAGAGATTGAAGGAGAGCTGACCTGGCCAAAATTTCGCCATGAGAGTGCGTGCGTCCCTCGAAACGTCGCGGCCAATTCCATCGATCACGTCACCACTCGAAATCAATACCTGCGCGGCGACTCCGAGGCCATCACCTCGCAAAACATGCATGGCGCGAACGGCGTCTTGATCAAAGGCATCGACCAAGTAGGCGTAACCGTTTTCTAGTGGAGCCGCAATAATCAGGCCAGATTTGATCCATTGCAGGGCTTGGTCGACATGTCCGTCGAAATCACCACTTTGAATATCAATGGTAATAGTCATCGTGAAAGCCGCTGCGCACTTGTCCAACGGGGCCGGTCATTAAGATCGTTGTGCAATCTAACGTCCGTGAAGTCCTCGGAGAGCGCTTGTTCAACGGCGCTGCCCTGTTCTTCTCCGTGTTCCATGACAAAAATACCTTCGTCTTTAAGAAGACGAGATGCAGCCACGATGAATGTGCGCGGGATTTCCATTCCGTCTTTTCCGCCAAAGAGTGCCGCGTGAGGCTCATAATTCTTTACTTCAATGGGAAGATCTTGATCGTTTGGAATATACGGAGGGTTTGCCATAACCAGATCGGCTTTTACTCCCTGCAAAGCATCGGCAATGTCCTCGGCGACAACTCTAACATCCACGTCGTTAGCTTCTATGTTTTTCCGCAGCCAGACCAATGCTTCGGAATCGTTTTCAACGGCAATGACATGGGCTGACGGAATTTGGGCAGCAATTGCGATCGCAAGCGCACCGGAGCCCGAGCCTAAATCGATGACGCTTGTCGGGCGAGCAAGGGATTTAAGATGAGGAAGAATATTTTCAACAAGCAGTTCTGTCTCTGGCCTTGGAATGAGCACACCACGGCCCACATACAAAATGCGATCACAGAAATAGGCCACACCCGTTATGTATTGCACCGGCTCACCGCTAAGGCGGCGAACACAGAGTGCTTCGAATTGTTCGAATAGGTCGTCGGAATTCTCGAAATTTTCTAAATTTTCTAGGGCCCTATCAACGATTACCGTGTTGTGAAGTTCCATCCGGGTAATTCCAAGGAGATGAGCAAATAGCAACTCCGCGTCCACTTCTGAATAGCCAGATTCGCGAAATTCGCGCTTAGCGTGTTGCAACTGGACCCTGAAATCCATCCTTAGCTCGTCGCGGCTAACTTGGTGGCTTTGTCGGCATCCAACAGCGATTGGATCATCGGATCTAGTTCTCCTCCTAGGACTGCGTCCAAGTTATTTGCCTTGTAGTTCACGCGGTGATCGCTAATGCGGTTTTCTGGATAGTTGTACGTGCGAATTCGCTCGCTTCGATCCACTGTCCGCACTTGTGATTTACGCTCGGCCATGGCGATTTCGTCGGCGGCCTCTTGCGCGGCGGCCAGCATTCGAGCCCGCAGGATACGCAAGGCTGACTCTCTGTTCTGCAATTGGCTCTTCTCGTTCTGACACGAGACAACAATTCCAGTGGGAATGTGAGTAATTCTCACCGCTGAGTCAGTCGTATTTACGCTCTGCCCGCCAGGACCACTGGAGCGAAAGACGTCAATGCGAAGGTCATTCATATTGATCTCAACATCAATTTCTTCGGCTTCGGGAAGCACTAGAACGCCCGCAGCAGATGTGTGAATGCGACCCTGCGATTCTGTCTCTGGAACCCGCTGAACCCGATGTACGCCACCTTCAAATTTTAAGCGGGCATATGGAGATTGGCCCGGTTCCGGCACGCCTTTCGATTTCACGGCAATGGAGATGTCCTTGTAGCCCCCTAAATCACTTTCGGTGGCATCGAGAATCTCAGTCTTCCATCCATGCTTTTCGCTATACCGAAGGTACATACGGAGTAGATCGCCTGCGAAAAGAGCAGACTCATCCCCACCGGCCCCAGCCTTGATCTCCATAATGACATCTCGATCGTCGTTGGGGTCACGCGGCAGAAGGAGCTCTTCCAATCTAGCTGCTGTGCGATCGCACTCCTCTTGCAGTGCAGGAATCTCTGAGGCGAAATCAGGATCGGTCTGCGCCAGTTCTCTTGCAGCAACCAAATCATCTTCGGCTGATCGCCATTGGCGAAACCCTGCCACAACCGGGCCGAGTTGGGCGTAGCGACGCCCGAGCAAGCGCGCCTTGCCTTGATCATTGTGAATGCTCGGGTCCGCCATCTGCTTTTCAAGTTCGGCATACTCACGAACGAGTTCGTGAGCCGAGGCAAAGCGATCGTTGCTCATCGGTGCCTTCCCTCGCTCATAAATCGCCCTTTGGATAATTGAGAAATAAAAAGACCGCAACCGTTACGGATGTAACGGATGCGGTCCAATTGAAAGCTACTTAGCGCCTGCTTTTCCGAAACGCTCTTCGAACTTCGCAACACGTCCACCAGTGTCGAGGATGCGCTGCTTGCCGGTGTAGAACGGGTGGCAAACTGAACATACTTCGACGTAGATGGCTCCACTTGGAACGGTTGAGCGAGTAATAAATGTCTCGCCACAGCCGCACGTGACGGTTGTGTCCCCATATGGCGGGTGAATTTCCTTCTTCATATCTTTCCCCTTTGATAGGGCTGGGTCGCTCTTGGAAGAGTCGTGAACCAGCTCATTACTGGACAAGGGTAGCGCCCACGCGCCTGCCTTGGAAATCGAAGGATCTTTATGCTCCTTTTATGGCCTTTTCAAGCGAGTTAACCTTCGAGACCGTTGCCCACCGTTGTCTTCTGAATCTGCATCAAAAATTCAACGTTGGATTTAGTTCCCTTCATCTTGTCAAGAAGAAGTTCGAGAGCCTGTTGGGCGTCAAGTGCATGCAGAACTCGACGCAATTTCCAGACGATGTTAAGTTCTTCGCTGCCCATAAGAATTTCTTCCTTTCGAGTACCTGATGCATCAACATCAACAGCCGGAAAGATTCTCTTGTCAGCCATACGGCGATCGAGTTTGAGTTCCATGTTGCCTGTTCCCTTGAACTCTTCAAAAATGACCTCATCCATACGTGAGCCGGTTTCAACAAGGGCCGTTGCCAAGATTGTTAGTGAACCACCGTCTTCGATATTTCTTGCAGCACCGAAGAACTTCTTCGGAGGATACAGAGCAGCGGAGTCCACGCCACCTGAGAGGATTCGACCACTCGCGGGGGCGGCAATGTTGTACGCGCGACCAAGTCGAGTGATCGAGTCAAGAAGAACGACCACATCATGTCCAAGTTCAACCAGACGCTTTGCGCGCTCAATGGCGAGTTCAGCAACTGTTGTGTGGTCATCGGCAGGCCGATCGAATGTCGAGGCAATTACCTCTCCCTTCACGGATCGCTGCATATCTGTAACTTCTTCTGGTCGCTCGTCCACGAGCACTACCATCAAATGGCATTCCGGATTGTTCGTGGTGATTGCATTTGCGATCGCCTGCAAAACCATTGTCTTGCCGGCCTTTGGCGGGGAAACAATGAGCCCACGTTGACCCTTACCGATTGGCGAAATCAGATCGATGACGCGCGTTGTCAAGATGTTTGGAAGGGTCTCGAGGCGCAAACGCTCTTGCGGATAAAGAGGTACGAGTTTGGAGAATTCGACGCGATTGCGCGCTTCCTCTGGTTGCATACCGTTGATCGTGTCCAGGCGCATTAAGGCGTTGAACTTCTCACGGCGCTCCCCCTCATGTGGCTGGCGAACCTCCCCAGTAACTACATCGCCCTTGCGAAGTCCATAGCGGCGTACTTGCTGCAATGAGACATAGACATCATTGGGTCCAGGTAAATATCCGGCAGTGCGGATGAAGGCGTAACTCTCCATAATGTCGATAAGGCCGCCAACAGGGACTAGGACATCATCATCTGACAGGACTGGCTCGCGCTCCTCGCGGGCGGGACGCTCACGCTCGCGGCCTCGCTCACGTCCACGCTCGCGGCCTCGCTCACGTCCGCGACGGGCGTTTGAATCCCGATCGTTATCAAAATTCCTGTCGGGGCCGGCCTCGGATCCTCGTTCCTCAGCGGCAGGAGCTGCTTCAGATTCCTCAGCGGCTTCACGCTTTTTATTGCGGGCAGCATTGCGTTCGGTCCGACGCGTTTCGCGTTCCAGTTTCGCCGCCTCGCGGTTTGCCGCTTGTAAATCACTAATAGCCTGCACAAGTGCGGCCTTCTTTAATTTGCCGGCGCCCTCGACTCCTAATTGATTGGCTACTTCTTGCAGTTGTGGAAGGAGCATGGAGGATAGTTCGGGGCTGCTCGAGCGTACGGTGCCTTTTTCAGTCATTGAGCTTCATTTCAGTTATGGGAATACTCCCGTGATTATTTTTGTAGATTCTCTGAAAGTCACACGCCATAGGGCGGATCAGATACCAAAACCATATCACCTAGTCAGCCAAGTGCCAAACTGCCCGACCGGGGCGAGGAATCAGGCTGAAACCACTCCGGCTCCTCTGGCCGAAATCTCCATCGCTTGCAATGAAAAGGAATCACCGGCGGCACGTTGCAGCTCCGCTACTTCACTGGGGTCACCTGTATGCAAAACCAACACCGTTGGACCTGCTCCAGAGATGAACGCCGCGACCCCTGCCGCACGCAACTTATTGACCAAAGCAAAAGACTTTGGCATCGCCTCTTGCCGATATCTTTGATGCAGGTAATCTTCCGTTGCGATAAAGAGCAAGTCTGGGCGACTTGTTAGGGCTTGCACTAAGAGTGCAGAGTGCATGGAATTGGCAACAGCATCAGCATGAGGAATCAATTCCGGAAGAAGTTTTCGTGCCTTTGTAGTGGCAACGGAATTCGAGGCAATAAAGGCGAGCGCCTTAATACGCGCATCGACTTGGATTCCCACGCATCGAGCAACCCGTTCACCATGGCGAACTTCCTGCCAGGCAATAGTTGCACCACCACACAATGCTGCAGCAACGTTATCTGGATGACCCTCGATGCGCGAGGCGATAGTCAATAACGCTTCGTCATTCATCCGCTCATCACCGGAAAGAACAAGTGCGCGGGCAAGGACAAGTCCACCGACGATTGCACCAGCCGATGAGCCCAAGCCCCTGCCGTGAGGTATAACGTTCAAGGCACGAACTGCCAAACCACGTGGCTTACCGCCCATAAAATGAAATCCCTCGTACATCGCCCTAACAACAAGGTTCTTCTCATCACGGCGGACACTCTCGGCGCCTTCACCCGTTACATCTATGTCCAGGCCCGGTTCATCCATGATCTGTGCGACGTAACGATCATGCAAACCAAGAGCAAGGCCAAATGCGTCAAAACCCGGCCCGATATTTGCGCTCGTGGCCGGAACGTGAACCTGTATTGGTGTCGCCCTGAAAGTTGGCTTTGCCATGGTCCTAACTTAAACCCAAAGCTTCCGCAGCACGCACAGCATCCGGAGGAATGACTACGGGGTCGGCTGCGCCCTCAAGAGCCCAGTTGACATCTTTGAGGCCATGTCCGGTCAGGGTGATAACAATGCGCTTTCCGTGTGGAAGGCGCCCAAGGCGCTCGTACTTGATCAACCCAGCCAGGCCGGCCGCGCTGGATGGCTCTACGAATACGCCTTCCCGTGCGGCAACGAGGCGGTAGGCGCTGAGTATTTCCTCATCGGTTACCGAATCAATAAGCCCACCAGATTCATCTCGGGCCGCGACAGCCTGCTTCCAGGAAGCAGGATTTCCGATGCGAATAGCGGTGGCAATTGTTTCCGGACTGGTGACAATCTCTCCACGCACGATCGGGGCTGAGCCTTCAGCCTGAAATCCCCACATCGTTGGCAACTTGGTGCTCATGCTATCGGCGCGATATTCGTTGTAGCCCTTCCAATACGCCGTGATGTTTCCTGCATTCCCAACCGGCAGTGCATGGATATCCGGAGCATCTCCTAGGAAATCAATAACTTCAAAACTCGCCGTCTTCTGGCCTTCTATGCGGAAGGGATTAACGGAGTTCACTAGAGCCACCGGATACTTTTCCGACAATTCGCGAGCAAGGACTAAACACTCATCAAAATTCCCTTCCACTTGCAAGAGCATCGAACCGTGGATGATCGCCTGCGCCAACTTTCCCATTGCGATCTTGCCTTGCGGAATGAGAACCGCAGAAGTCATTCCCGCCTTGGCGGCATAAGCCGCGGCACTTGCGCTGGTATTTCCGGTGGATGCGCAGATCACTGCCTTTGCGCCATCTTGGGCAGCCTTGGAAATTGCCATGGTCATGCCGCGGTCTTTGAAGGAACCAGTGGGGTTAGCGCCCTCGAATTTGAGCCAGACATCGTTGTTCAATATCTTCGATAAGTGGGTTGCATGAATCAGCGGGGTGCCGCCTTCGCGCAGGGTGATGACCGGAGTCGATGAATCCACGAGAAGTCGATCCCGATATTCCTCAATAACTCCTCGCCATTGATGAGCCTCTGGCTTTGTCATCGTTGAACAACTCCTTCGACTCGGATAACGCTTTCGACGGTCCGCACGGTATCCATCTGCGAAAGTCTTCTAACCGTAAGTGAGAGTGCATGCTCGCTCGCACCGTGAGTTACGACGATCAATTCTGCATCTGAGCCTCGCCCACTCTGGCGCACAGTCTGTATTGAGACGTTTTCGGTGGCAAACGCTTGAGCAACCGCGGCAAGAACGCCGGGCTTATCGGCAACATCAAGACGGATAAGGTATTGCGTTTTGATCTCGTCGATGGACGCAATGGCGCGATCTGCATAATCACTTTCTCGCGGACCAAGTGCCCCGCTAGAGAGGTGACGCGCAACCGCGACGACGTCGCCAAGAACCGCACTTGCCGTCGGTGCCCCACCCGCGCCTCGACCATAAAACATGAGTTCTCCGGCGGCCTCTGCCTCAACAAAAACAGCATTGTAGGCATTGCGCACGGCAGCCAATGGGTGGGTCCTGGGGATTAACGCCGGATGAACTCGCACGGAGATTTCATCCTTTGGCGTGAGTTCAGCGATTGCCAACAACTTGATGACGTGGTTCATGGATTGAGCAACTGCCACATCGGCGGCTGTAATTCCAGATATGCCCTCTCGGTAAACGTCTGCCGATGTCACTCGGGTATGAAAGGCCAGGCCAGCGAGAATGGCAGCCTTTGCTGCTGCGTCGAACCCTTCAACATCTGAGGTGGGATCGGCCTCGGCAAACCCAAGGTTTTGCGCACCTTCCAATGCCTCTTGAAAGGCTAGGCCGTCTTCGTCCATCTTCGTCAGAATGTAGTTGGTGGTTCCATTGACAATTCCCATGATGCGCGTGACGTGATCGCCCACGAGTGATTCTCGAAGCGGTCGAAGAATCGGAATTGCTCCAGCAACTGCCGCCTCGTAATAGAGATCAACTCCACGAGCATCGGCGGCGCTATAGAGATCGGCTCCATGGCTGGCGAGAAGGGCCTTGTTTGCGGTAATGACGGATTTCCCGTTTTCAATAGCAAGAAGAATCAATTCTCGTGCCGGCTCTATGCCGCCCATTAATTCGACGACGAGATCAATCTCAGGGTTGGTAACGAGGGAGTTGGCATCCGTTGTGAAAAGGGATGGATCGATTCCTTCACGCACCAGGCTGGCATTTCGTACGGCAATCTTTGTCAGAACGAGTTCGGCACCAGAGCGAGTAGACAACTCTTTCTGATGACGAAGCAACTGGGTTGCCACTTGCGAGCCAACAACTCCGCACCCCAAAATACCGATCCTGATCGTCGGCATTTGAACGCTCATAGTCTTAGTATTTCACACATCAAGGCCGAGAAGATCAGCAAAAGTTTCGCGACGCAAGATCACTCGTGCTTTCCCATCGACAACAGCCACAACGGGCGGTCTTGGAACGTGGTTGTAGTTGCTGGCCATACTTCTTCCATATGCCCCCGTTGCGGGAACGGCAAGTAAATCCCCAGGAGCGATGTCACTGGGCAATGCAATGTCGCGAATGACGATGTCGCCAGTTTCGCAATGCTTTCCAACGACTCTAGTTGGAACGGCGGCGGCGGCGGAAACTCGATCTGCGATGACAGCTGTGTAGTCGGCATCGTATAAAGAGGTACGGATGTTGTCGCTCATGCCTCCGTCAACGGATACATAGTTCCGGGTGCCTTGATCCTCGAGGACAACTTCTTTGGTAGTGCCGACCTCGTAGAGGGTGAACATCGACGGCCCGACAATCGCGCGCCCGGGCTCTATAGAAACGCGAGGGATCTTCAGATCGCGGATCGAACATGCAGCGCTGACAGCAGTGTGAAGTGCAGGAAGCACCTGGCTTGGCAGAAGCGCATCGTCTTCTGGAAGGTAGGAAATTCCGTAGCCTCCGCCGAGGTCTAGTTCAGGCAGTTCTTGATTGAATTCATCTCGGTATCGACCGAGCAATCCAATTAACCGATCTGCGGCAATGCCAAAGGCGTCCATGCTCAAGATTTGGGAACCAATGTGGCTATGGAAACCGCATAATTCGATTTCCGTGTGAGATCGAGTGGCAATAATTGCCTCCCATGCGGCACCACTTGCAATCGAGAAACCAAATTTCACATCTTCATGAGCAGTCGCGATTGATTCGTGGGTGTGAGCCTCGATTCCAGGGGTCAGTCGCAGTAATACTCGCTGGCGCTTTCCACGTCCTCGTGCCGCGGCGGCCACACGCTCTATTTCGATGAGCGAATCAATAACGATTGTTCTCACGCCGTTTTCAATAGCCATCTCGATTTCAGCAACAGATTTGTTGTTGCCATGCAGTTCCATTTTGCTCGGGGGAAATCCCGCAGCCAGTGCAACGGCCAATTCACCACCTGTGCAAACATCAAGTCCGATTCCAGATTGGGCAACCCAACGGGCAACCTCGACACAGATAAACGCTTTGGCTGCGTAATAGACAGTCCCCGCGTTCTCACCGAAAGTACTTTGAAGCGCCTGACCCCATGCAGCGGCCCGGCTTCGAAAATCCGCTTCGTCTAGGAAGAACGTCGGCGTTCCGAATTCTCTTGCTAAAGTCTTCGCAGAAATTCCACCGAGGTGAAGTTGTCCATTTTCAAATTTCACTTCGGAGGACCAGACATTTGCCATCAGGGCTACATCCTCTCTGGCGCACTGACGCCAAGAAGTTGCAGGCCATTGCTAATCACCTGGCGAGTAGCAGCGCACAGAATCGCGCGCGCGGAATGAATGGCAGAGGCCGGCTCCTCGCCCATTGGAAGGACTCGGCAATCTGCGTAAAAACGGTGATAAACACCGGCTAATTCCTCCAAATACCGAGCGATCCTGTGAGGTTCGCGAAGCTCGGCAGCTCCCTGTACTACTCGTGGAAATTGCGCCAACGCACCTAACAAATCGTTTTCGCGCTCGTGGGTAAGAAGCGATGGATCGAAATCGGCCAATTCGCAAGGAACCTTTAGTTCTTGCGCATTTCGCATGACGCCGGAGATTCGAGCATGCGCATACTGCACGTAGTAAACAGGGTTGTCATTTGTGCGTTTCTTAAGCACATCGACATCAAGGACCATTGGCGTATCGGCCGGATAACGGGTCAAGGTGTAACGGGCGGCATCAACGCCTACTTTTTCAACCAGGTCCTCGAGGGTAATGATTGTGCCGGCCCGTTTTGAAAGTTTTACTTCCTCGCCACCTTCAATGATCTTCACCATTTGACCGATGAGAACATGAATGTTGTATTCGGGGTCATCACCGGCGCATGCAGCAACGGTCCGGAGGCGATTGACGTACCCATGATGATCTGCGCCAAGCATGTAAATGCAGATGTCGAAACCACGTTCACGTTTGTTGACGTAATAGGCAGAATCGGAAGCAAAGTAGGTCAGTTCGCCACCGCTCTTAATCAATACGCGGTCTTTGTCGTCGCCGAAATCGGTGGTGCGCAACCAGGTGGCGCCGTCTAGTTCATAGACATGACCTTGGGCACGCAATTTTTCCAGACCGTGCTCAACGGCTCCGCTGCTGTGAAGACTTCGTTCGGAGAACCAGATATCGAAATGGGTTCCGAAATCTGCAAGTACCTGCTGCTGTTGGGCAAGTTGAGCTTTGTACGCGCGCTCACGGAACTCGACGATTTGATCGTCTTGCGATAAGGAGAAGATTGCCGGATCTTCACTCAGAATCATCTGCGCTAAGTCGTTGATGTAGCCGCCTTGGTAGCCATTCTCGGGAATCGCCCGACCCAGAGCAGCAGCTCGGACCGAGGCGCCGAAAAGATCCATCTGATTTCCGCGGTCGTTAATATAGAACTCACGGGTTACCGACGCCCCCGCGGCCATGAGAACTCGACCGAGAGCATCGCCCACGGCGGCCCAACGCGTATGCCCAAGGTGCAATGGTCCGGTCGGATTGGCGCTAATAAATTCTAGATTGACGCTCACGCCAGTGAGGCCGGTGCTTGAGCCAAACTTCTGACCCGCCGTGATTATCGCCCGCACAATTTCGCCCGCACTCGAGGCAGTAAGGGTCACGTTGATGAACCCGGGGCCGGCCACTTCAACGCAGGCAACCTCATCCAAGGACTCGAGACTCTTCTTTAAGAGCTCGGCTATCTCCCGCGGCGGACGGCCCGATTGCTTGGCCAGTTGGAGTGCAATGGACGAGGAATAGTCGCCATGATCGCGATTTTTGGGCCGTTCAAGCCGGATCTCGCCGGGAACCTCGCATCGGAGCTCGCCTTGGGCGACCAGAACCGTCAGAGCAGCCTGTATTTGCGCTGAAAGGAGATCGCTATTGGACGACACCTGAGCAAGGCTACCGTTCTGATCTCCTTACGAGGTGCCAGATTAATGACCGATATGTGGTTCCGTTCGACAAAATAGTTATGCAATCGTTAGACGCAATATCCGATATGTCCGTTTTCAACTAGTGCGGGATTCCATTTACAGACGTAGGTTCGCGGATGTACTCAATCACCGTTCTTCAAAAAAGTTTTAAGAAATGGCTAAAAATAGGTTTTAGCCAGGGTTGAGAACACCCTCTCGAAAGGTAATTACTTATGACCAAACGTCGTAACGCGATTACGGCCGTTCTTGCAGCTGCCGCCATCGCACTTACTGGCCTTGCTACTACTTCAGCCTCTGCAGCCGGGGCTCAGGTCGGCGTCATCCTTCCAGACGCCGCCTCATCGGCCCGTTGGGAAACTTCCGACCGTACCTTCCTCACCGCAGCCTTCAAGGCAGCAAATGTCACAGTTGATATCCAGAACGCAAACGGAGATGTAGCAGCGTTCCAGACCATTGCTGATCAAATGCTCACAGCGGGCGTAAAAGTCCTCATCATGGTCAACCTTGATTCCGCATCTGCCAAGGCAGTTCAGGACAAAGCAAAGAAGCAAGGTGTACCAACAATTGACTACGACCGTCTCACTCTTAACGGTTCTGAGTCTTACTACGTTTCATTCGATAACGTTGCAGTCGGTAAGTTGCAAGGAAGAGGCATCAATTCTTGCCTTATCGGAATGCACAAGAAAACCGCCCGCATCGTTTACTTGAACGGCTCACCAACCGACAACAACGCAACTTTGTTCAAGCAGGGCTATGACTCAGTTCTTCGCCCATTGATCAAGGCCAAGAAGTACACCCTCGTTGATGACACATCAGTTCCTGGTTGGGACAACGCAAAGGGTCAGACAATCTTCGAACAGCAGTTGTCGAAGGCTGGCGGAAAGTTAGATGCAGTCGTTTCAGCTAACGAAGGTCTCGGACTTGCGGCGGTTGCGACTCTTAAGAAGTTCAAGCTCAACGGCAAGGTCTGCGTCTCCGGACAGGATGCAAGTGTTGATGGTCTCCGCGCAATCTTGATGGGTGACCTTTCAAACACTGTCTACAAAGGCATCAAGGCCGAAGCAAACGCTGCAGCCACATTGGCTGTTGCTCTCCTAAAGGGGAAGCCAGCAACCACTGCTAAGGCAAAAGTCAACAACGGAACAAGAAACGTTCCTTCAGTGCTTCTAGTACCAGTCGGAATCACTAAGGCAAACGTCAAGGTTGTTATCGCTGATGGCTTCCAGAAGCGCGCAGATGTCTGTAAGGGCATCGAAGCACTCTGCAAGCGTTACAAGGTCTGATAGTCAGACCGATTGCTGTTCTTCAGCAATGAGATAGTCGGTTTCGGCTCGGAGTTGCGACTCCGAGCCGAAACTATTTCATGTGTCACCCCTTACTAAAGATGAACTCAGGAATAGACTTCGGACACTGCGGTCCCACACGAATTCGATAAAGATTTCAATGAAGGAGCATGGCGTGAGCACTCCAATACTTTCGCTCAGAGGAGTAAATAAATCTTTCGGACCAGTTCATGTACTCAAAAATGTCGACCTCGACGTCTACTCGGGGCAAGTTACGGCACTTGTCGGAGACAACGGGGCCGGTAAAAGCACGTTGATTAAGTGCATCGCAGGCATCTACTCCCCCGATGGCGGAGATTTTCTCTTCGAAGGCAACAAGGTGGACATCAACGGCCCGCGTGAAGCGACCGCGTTAGGCATTGAAGTCGTCTACCAGGATCTCGCACTCTGCGACAACCTCGACATCGTTCACAACATGTTCTTGGGCCGCGAAGTAAAGAAGGGCTACGTCCTCAATGAGAGCAATATGGAATCCCTGGCTCGCAAGACTTTGGATGGTTTGAGTGTTCGTACCGTAAAATCGATTCGCCAGACGGTGTCATCGCTCTCGGGTGGACAGCGACAGACCGTTGCAATCGCCCGCGCCGTTCTCTGGAACAGCAAAGTCGTGATCCTCGACGAGCCAACTGCAGCTCTTGGCGTAGCCCAGACGGAGCAAGTTCTCCACCTCGTGCGTCGCCTTGCCGATAAGGGCCTTGCGGTCATTCTTATCAGCCACAATCTCAATGACGTCTTCGAAGTCGCTGACAGTATTGCCGCTCTCTATCTTGGAACATTGGCTGCCCAAGTAAAGAAGTCAGAAGTAATCCCAAACCAAATCATCGAATTAATCACCACCGGTAAATCGGCTGGAGTCGAAAAGGCAGGATCCAAAGCATGAGCACTGATGCAATCGACTCTTCACCAACGTTGAAAGACGCGATGAGCGACTACTGGAGCCGAATTAAAGCCGGTGACATCGGAGCTCTTCCTGCCGTTCTCGGACTCGTGGCGCTCTGCGGGGTTTTTGGCGCCATGTCCAATGTCTTCTTAACCTCCAGCAACTTCGCCAACCTACTCACTCAAGCCGCGGCCGTGACCGTTATTGCGATGGGTCTTGTCTTCGTCCTACTCCTTGGCGAGATTGACCTGTCTGCTGGATATGCCTCTGGTGTTTGCGGGGCGATTCTCGTCATCTTGATCACCAACCACGGTTGGGCCTGGTACCTGGCCCTTCCTGTAAGCATCCTCGTAGGTTGCGTCCTCGGATTCTCCATTGGAACCCTGGTCGCCCGACTTGGAATCCCATCCTTCGTCGTGACTCTTGCGGCATTCCTGGGATTTCAGGGTCTGCTGCTTCTTCTTGCCGGTGAGGGCGGCACAATTCAAATCTCCGACCCAGCCATTTTGTCGGTGGAAAACAACAACCTCTCCCCCGCTATGAGTTGGGGCTTCTACCTCGTAGTGTCCGTTCTTTACGTATTGAGTGGACTCAACCGAATCAACTCTCGTCGCAAAGTCGGACTTAAAGCCGAACTTCTCAAACTCTGGATCTTAAAGACAGTGGGTTTGCTAGGTGTAACAGGGATCGCGGTCTTCGCCTTGAATCGCGAGCGCAGCAATAACCCACAACTGGTCAGTCTCAAAGGCATCCCGGTTGTTGTTCCCGTGATTCTCGGGTTACTCGTTATTGGAACATTCATTCTTGGTCGAACCGCATTCGGACGCCACATCTATGCAGTTGGTGGAAACGCGGAAGCTGCCCGACGTGCCGGTATCAACGTGAAGCAAGTTCGTATCGCCGCCTTCGTTATCTGCTCGGCCCTTTCTGCAATCGCAGGGATGCTCTTTGCCTCCCGTCAGAATTCCATCTCCCCTACTACTGGGGGAAGTTCCACGCTGCTATATGCAGTCGGAGCCGCCGTTATCGGTGGAACCAGCCTCTTTGGTGGCAAAGGAAAGATGCGGGATGCAATTCTGGGAGGACTCGTGGTTGCCGTTATAGATAACGGCATGGGACTTCTTGGTTATGCAGCGGGCATCAAATACATCGTCACTGGCGTAGTTCTACTCGTGTCAGCGGGAGTAGATGCGATTTCTCGTCGCGGAGCGGCATCAAACTAACCTCAATGGGCCTGGGTTTTGGCATATGACGGCCTTGCCCTTAACCTTGGCTTCGCGATCCTGATTCAGGCTCGACGCTCTTGCGGGAGTGGTGAAATGGCAGACACGCAGGTCTTAGGAACCTGTGTCTTCGGACGTGCGGGTTCAAGTCCCGCCTCCCGCACTCTAGGTATTATTCAATAAGAACCATCTTCTTCATTTCTTCGGTGACTTCAAAATCAAAACTCTCATACATCTTCCTAGCAATCGAATTATGTCCAAAAACTGACAGTGCAAATCCTTTTGCTCCGCGTTTTCTACATTCTGCCTGAGTCGCCTTCATAAGGTCCCGACCCAAACCCCGACCCCTTAACGCATTGTCGATTTCAATGTCGAGGCCAAACGCACGAGGAACCTCAAGGTCAGTATCAATGTCGACCCAAACCGTTCCAATTCTCACATTCTGTAGTTCAGCAACAAAAATGAATTGGTCCTGGCTCCTGAGTCCATCGGGAAGCAGTTTCGCCATCTCTTCTCTCGATTCAACAACAGCCTCATCAAGGGTGCATTTTCCGGCTGCGACCTTTTCGGTGGCGTAGATGTCTACTTGCCACTGAAAGTATTCTGGAAATTCATATTCAGTCATGGGCCTGAGCACGAGAGCGGGATTGAGTTCTTCTAGGCCGTTCGAGGAATTATCAAGTAACCACATTTGACTGCTTATGGTCACGAATTGATTCGAAGCGGTTAGAGTCTTTAGGAATTGATCTCCAGAAAAGACATTAACACGAAGCTCCGATGCCCCTCGCGTTCTCGCTTCACCCTCAATTAGGCCTCGGACATTCTCGATGTGTGTGTCTTCAAGGAGAACGAGATCGTAAAGAAACCCTCGAGTACCCTTCATTTCTAACCAGAAAAAGCCTTTTTCGACTCCCGATTCCAAAATTCTAAAAACGAATTGCCCAACAGTGTTGAGTTCCTCAGGAAATCGGCTATCAATTATTCGAGTGACTGCGGCTGTCGCCTCGCTCAAAGTGACTTTGCCAGATTCGGAGCGCATTCGAACCCAACGATTTCTTAGGTCGCTTATCCATTGATCGAATTGTTCAGCCTCTAGTGGCTCAATTTGTAGCGGGCTTCTTTGCACGACCAAAGGCTACTCCCTTCATCATTTTAGAGAGTATTAGAACGATACCGATGCTGTAGAAATTATCGACGCCGATCGCCCAGGTAATTCATAGCCGTCAAAAGAGCGATTGATCTCATCCACGATTGCATCTGCGATCAGAGTCTGCGAATACCATTCACCGTCAGATGTCGTGTGGGCATCTTCTACGAGCGTGACGTCGTAACCACGTTCCAGCGCAGCATGTGACGTATGCCGAACGCAGTTGTCAGACTGCGCACCGCTGATAAAGAGGTGTCCAACTCCTAGATTGGCGAGGGTTTCATCAAGTACTGTCTCTTCAAATGAACTCCGATATTGCTTTCGAATAATGGGCTCGTTGGGCATCGGCTCCAATTCGGGAACAATCTGCCACGCATCTGATCCGATTTCCATATACGGATCCGAGTGCTGGATCCAGATGACAGGAGTATTCGTGTCGCGGGCCTTCGCCACGAGTGTGTTGATATTTTCAATGACCTCGCCACGACGCCACGCGTCATCTACGACATCGTTTTGAACGTCAATAACAAGCAGGGCTTTACCCGTTCGGTCGGTGAATTTGCTCATTTGGAAAGGGTATTCCTTGGTTACGGATTAGGCTAGATTCTGCTCCCTTGAATCTCGTTGGGATCTACTCGCACGCACTCTAAACGATGATGAGAAGCCAGATCGAAGAACTCCTAGATGACTCATTTGAGTTTTGGGAGATTTAGGAGGAGTGAGAGCTCCCAAGTATGTGCAGGTGGTAATGACAAATGCACGATTCATGGTTCGTGAGCCGTAGGGCTTGTCCCCTTCCCAACTTCGTTAAGATGAACAAGTAAATCTCTTCGGGATGCTTTGATCCTAAGTATTATCTCCGCGCTGACTTGGACATTCCTATTTTATCAGCCACATAATCTAAAGGCCGCCGCCATCAGCCTGACAGTAGCGGCGTTGATCACGATGCAGTCATGCTTTTCTCATTCAAAGCAACACTTGCGCGCAGATCAACTAAACAGCTCGCTGTAGCCACACCGTCGAATTCGGTGGAATGTGGCCCGACTCGATGTGTTGACTACCCAATAAAACAACGTAATTGGGCGGAATTGGTTCTCCAATTTCGAATGTCACGATACAGAGGAAGGAATCATCCTCTGACCTCGTGAATATAAACGCATCGGTTGCAGAATTCATCCAGCGAAAGTGAGTACTGAGAAGCGAGGGTTGGGACTTTCGAATTCCTAATGCTTCTCTATAGAGTCGAAGCATTGAATTTTCGGAAGACTCTTGTCCTTCTGCAGAGAAATCGCCCCAATTCAGGGGTTGAGGTAACCAAGATTGTGCAGGAACTATCTTTGAGTTTGCAGAAAAACCGAACGCTCCCTCCGCTGAGATTTTCCATGGAAGCGGAACTCGGCAGCCATCTCGGCCGCGCTCCTTATTGCCACTCATCTTCCATATCGGATCTTGCAGCCTGTCGACTGGTATGTCCAAGACTTCAGGCAAGCCGAGTTCTTCGCCTTGATAGAGAAAAACCGCACCAGGTAAAGCCAGCATCAACATTGCCGCTGCGCGGGCTCTGTAGTTCGCTCGTTCGAAGTCAAAAGAGTCGAAGTCCATTTCAAGGCGGTTCACTGCTCGGACAACATCATGATTACTCAGAACCCACGTCACAGGTGCTCCAACTGTGGCCATTCCCTCGATTGACCGATCGATACTTGATCTGAGCGACTCGCTTCCCCACTTCACTGTTAGGAAATCGAAATTGAAAGTGTTCGCTAACTCATCGGGCCTTACATAGAGAGCCGACCGAGAAGGCGGATTCACCCATGCCTCTGAAACAGCCATGCGGTGACCGGAATAGGAATCCAACAATTTTCGCCATTCACGATAGATCTCGTGAACCCCATCCTGATCCCAGTAGGGAAATGCTCTTGAATCTAAAAGTCCCAGATGCTCCTGGAAGGGCGCATCGGGCAGTCCTTCAGCCTTCACGAGGCCATGGGCAACATCCACCCTGAATCCATCGATATCCCTATCCAGCCAAAACCGAAGTACCTCCACGAAATGATCTCTGACTTCTAAGTTTTCCCAATTGAAATCTGGTTGCTCTGGAGCAAAAATATGGCAATACCACTGGCCAAGCTCACCGTTCTTTTCGGTGACACGAGTCCATGCCGGTCCCCCAAAGACAGAATCCCAGTTGTTTGGTGGTTCTTCTCCGCCTTCTCCCCTGCCATCTCTGAACAGGTAGCGCCCTCGTTCCTCCGAATCAGGTTCTGAGGCAAGAGCGTCTTGAAACCACTTGTGCTCATTGCTTGAATGATTTGGCACGATGTCAATAATGATTCGAAGCCCATTTCGATGCACTTCATCGATCAACTCCTGGGCTATTTCAAGGGTCCCGTATTCAGGAGCAATGTCCATAAAATCCGAAACGTCGTATCCATTGTCATGTTGCGGAGATGGATACCATGGCGTGATCCAAATTGCGTCTACGCCGAGGTTCTTCAGGTAACCAAGACGACTGATTATTCCTCTGATGTCACCGATTCCATCACCATTTTCGTCGGCAAATGAACGAATGTAGATCTGGTATGTGACCGCGTCTCTCCACCATAGTTTTTCAATAGGAGTTTGTGATCCGACTTCTGTTATCGCTTGGGGCAAGCGCATTCCATTCCTCCACTAATAAGAAGTGAATGGCCTGGCACGGTATTTCCGCTCACCTGTTCACCAACGATTGACTGCATATTCACCGGCAACGGCGTCGAGACAAGTTGGCCTTGATCGCCGGCGTTAACGACCATGGTAAATACACAGTCCTCGAATCGACGTTCAATAATGATTGTCCGGTTTCGATTCTCAATGATAGAAAAATTCCCGTGACTCAGAGAGCGGTGGTTCCTACGCAAAGCCAGAATCGGCTCAAAAGTTAACAAGAATTGCTTCTGCTCTTGTGAAAGCACCAAAGGGAACGTTGCGCGACAATCCGGATCATTTCCGCCGTCCAAGCCAATTTCATCGCCATAGTAGAGAACTGGCACTCCCGGCAAGAATTGGTTCATTACAAGGACGATCATGGCATCGCGAGGGGAGGCATTGCACTCGTTGACAAGTCTGGCAGTATCGTGGCTTCCCACAAAGTTGGATATCAACGACGGATCATGGCGAAGGCGACACCATTGCTCGATGTCGATTGCCAAATCCTCTGCGTCAGCATCATGTCGTGAGACGAAATCCACCAGCCGATTTCGCGCGAAATAGTTGGTGACAGATTGGAAATCCTCGGCAAAGCCCCACTGTATCCAGGCTTCGGCAATCCATAGATCCGAAGAGGCAAGATTCTGCGTTGAAAGTCGAAGTTGTTGCCAAAATGACGGCGGAATCTTCCACGGTACATCCAAGCGCCAACCTTTGATTCCAAAAGAGTCCCAATAGGACATCACTTCGGTAATCATCTTGAGAACATGGGGATTTTCATGATCGAGCTTTGGGAGAAAATTGGCTCCCCCGCAGGTTTGGTAGACGGAAGAGTCACCGACGAAACTGAACAGCTCGCGCTCAGATGCATCCCCTTCAAGGGCACGTACAAAACTATAGAACCGATCCCCCACGTGGTTAAAGACCCCATCCAACAAGATGCCGATTTCCAGATCTTGAGCCGATCCAATCAAACCAGCTAGATGATTCTCATCTCCTAGTAGGGGATCAATATGAAAATAATTCTGCGTGTCATACCTATGATTTGAAGGAGAGGAAAAGATGGGGTTGAGGTAGATGTTCGCGACTCCGATGCGTTGAAGATAGGCAAGCCTGGCCGAAATGCCGGCAAGATTTCCCCCGAAGAATTTCTCTCGCGATGGGGCACTCCCCCAGGGACTCAGCAATGCATCACTTTTTTGACCCACTTGAGCAAATCGGTCGGGAAATATCTGATACAGCGTTCCTTTACGGAACCAGTCCAAGTGATCTGGACTTGTCGATTGAACAATCTCTTGGCTCATTCGTTAATACCGCCAGACGCCAATCCTCGTATTAGTGATTTCTGCATCGCCAGAAAAGCGACTACCGCTGGAATTGTCGCTGAAACGGTCGCCGCCATCAATAGCGTCCAACGCGTTCCATACTTACCGGAGAAATTGGCAATGCCTAAGGGCACCGTGAAGTGCTCCGGCGAATTTAGGACGATCAGGGGCCAGAGGAAGTCATTCCAGGCGAAGAGGAAGGCAAAAAGGGCAAGTGTGGCAACGGCTGGACGCGCAAGGGGCAAGATCACCGTCCAAATGACACGAAGGGTACTGGCGCCATCCACTTTTGCCGCATCGTCAAAGTCTCGTGGAATCGAGTGAATGAACTGACGAAGAAGAAGGATTCCAAAGGCCGACCAGCATCGCGGAATGATGAGTGCGGCGAGGTTATCTGCCCAGTGCAAATGCTGAATGATCTGAAAAGAAGGGATAACCAAGAGCGGCAACGGAACCATCATTGATGCCAGCAGTGTGAACCATAGAGTTTTCTTCAGAGGGAACTCGAACCTATCGAAGGCATAGGCTGCCAAAGCACTCGTAAATACCTGACCAAACGTTACGAGAACGGCGACAATAATTGAGTTGACGTAATACCGGCTAAACGGGGCCTCATGCCAGGCGTTGACGAAATTTTGCCAATGGAAATGAGTAGGAATCAGGTATGGGGCCGCGAATGCAAGCTTCGGCGGCTTCAAAGAAGTGGTGATCATCCAAACGAAAGGCAATATGACCACAGATGAGATCGCAATAAGGGCGAAGTGATCGGCCAGTCGAATGGATGTCTTCTTAAATGTTCTCATCATTCATGCCTTCGTCTAATTTGCCATTGCAGCATCGTCAAGGCGAAAATGATTAAGAAAAGAGTCCAACCAATAGCCGATGCGTATCCCAGGCGGAAGAGTTTGAACCCTTGGTTGAAGAGCATCAGAGACATGACATTCGTTGAGCCCATCGGGCCGCCTGAAGTAAGAATAAAGATGTGGTCAAATACTTGGATGGCGTCGATAAATCCAGTGATGAGAACCAAGGTGGTGACGGGTCGCACTAAGGGGATCGTCATGTAGCGAACTTTCTGCCAACCCGAAACTCCATCTAGGTCGGCCGCCTCGTAGCAAGACGTGGGAAGACTGCTCAGGCCTGCCGCGTAGACAATCACCGCGAAGCCGAGTCTTTTCCATATTCCAACGATTATGACGGCAGGTAGCGCCCAGTGCGTATCACTTAACCAATTCGGAGCCGGTAGATGTACTGCCTTAAGTCCCAAGTCTATAACTCCAACATAGGGATCAAAGAGGAGTTGCC
>JANMBV010000016.1:0-7674 GCA_031360585.1 Actinomycetes bacterium
TGTTCATAGTCGATATGGTACATCCTTTGACACGTAAATTGGTACATCTTTTTGTACGACTACGCAGATATGACCTGTTTCTCTACCTACTCTCAGTATTCCAAGCCCAAATCGTGCTCTTTGGGAAGATCTATGACCGTAGCATTGTTCCACCATTGATGGATGCTCCATCGATGTCATTCAAGGAGAAATGAATCTATGCAAAGTTCCAATCCTGTCTTGGGAAGAGCTTTCAACAACAAGCGAGGCTTTGCTTCCATGGGCTCAGTCGCAACAGAGACTCAAGGCTCGTCTGCAACGCTAGAGGATCTCTACAACGCCCCAGCGGCTTCATCGCTTCGTACCGGTCGCATGACCATGGACGATGTTGTTACCCGCACTGGAATTCTTTTTGGAGTGCTGGTTATCGCGGGTGCTTTCGCTTGGAAAATGAATCTGACCCTGGGCGTAATGATGGTCAGCCTTCTCGTCGCCTTCGGGTTTGCCATGGCGCTCACATTTAGCAAGAGAGTTCGCCCTGGTTTTGCCATCGCATATGCGGCCATCGAAGGTATTGCCCTTGGAACACTGAGCCATTACTACAACGTTGCCTATCCTGGAATCGTCAGCCAGGCGGTCCTTGGAACATTGGCCGCTTTCGTCGGCGTCCTCATTGCATACCGCAGCGGCAAGGTTCGCGTAACGCCTCGCTTCACACGAATCGTGATGGGCGCTGCAATTGGATACCTAGTCCTTGGTGTTATCAGCATGTTCGCTGCAATGGCCCATGTTGGAAATGGAATGGGCTTCTACGGAATCCACGGCCTCGGATTGCTTCTTGCAGTTGCAGGCGTTGGCCTTGCAAGCATCTTCCTGATTCTCGATTTCGATCAGATCCAAAAGGGCGTGGCCGCGGGTGTGCCCGAAGCAGAATCTTGGCGCGCAGCGTTCGGCCTGATGGTCACTTTGGTTTGGCTCTACATGGAAGTTTTGCGATTGTTATCAATTCTTCGCAATAACTAACTGTCTTAAGTGGAAATCCCCTGTCGGTGCAATGCGCTGGCAGGGGATTCTTCTTTGTTCTACTAGGTCACTTTGAGTAACCAATTTTGCAAGTAGCATCCTTCCTGTTCTTGCTCATTGAATGTTGGTCTCTAAGGGCCACGACAAAGTGAAACTCAAAATTACCAAGAGTCCCCCGATCGCACGTCGCAGGCTATTCGGGCATAAAGATCTAGGTCAGAATGTGGTTCGAAGTTAAGAATCATGATGCCGTTATCTTCTGACTCGCTGCGGATCCATTCATCCGGTGTTCGAATGTAGGACGGCCCTTGCCAATCCTCCCAGCCGAACTTGCGATAGTAATCTTTTGTCGACGACGATAAGGCGCCGATGGCGTACTTACTCTCGATGAGCTTGTTAACTTCGCGCATCGCAAGCGAGGCGAACCCGCGGCGTTGCATTTTAGGCAAGGTCGCTACAGCTTCTACGTAGCCGCATGAGTAGACCACGTCGCCAACGTAGAGCAGACGCGGGACCACCGCTGCGTGGGATACGAGGATGCCTGAATCACGCACTGCGATATGGGCGCCACCTAACGCGTGCTCCCAATCGTCTTCTGAAAACCTGCCCCCAAACGCTTGAGCAAGAAGTTCCCTGAGATCATTTATGAATGCGTCGGTGGTCTCGCCAACACCCAAGTGTTCGATTTCAGTCATTTTGGAATCTTACTGAACCGGCTGTTCTGGCAAGAGAGTTCTTTACGGCGACAGAACTTCGCCCTCCCAGGGCATCGGGAGGACGAAGCAGTAGCTCATCTAGGTTAGGAAATGAGAACAACCGATGCGCCTAGAGTTACCGCATCTTGCGACAGGATTCGACCGTGCACTGTGGAACTTGCACCAATGGTCGTGCCTGCTGTGACTAGGAAGTTACCTGAGATGTTTGTGCTTGCACCCAGTGTCATACCGGCGCCAACTACCCAGTAGATATTCGATGCCTGAGCACCATTTTGTAGGAAGACGGTGATTGCCGCAGATGTGTTAAATGCGGTGGGAGCCACAAAGACGAAGGTTGCATTGGCATCGCCTTTTGCATCCAGGATCAGATTTTGATCGACTGACATGGCGGCTCCCCCTGGGGTTGTGTAGACGCCGGGGTAGATAGTTGCGTTATCTGCAAGAGAGAGATTGGCGCTGACGACTGTTGGAGTCAGAAGGCTCACCGACGCTATAGCATTTTGGAGATCAGTCTGAGCCAGCGTGGGTTCTCCGGTTCCGTTCTGGAATTCGGTAGCACCAGAGGCAATGATCGAACTCACAGTTCCGACGTCGGACACTCCCGGAGAGATACCAACAACCTTGGTTCCAGTGCCGGAAATAATGGTGGTTGCCCCATTTGTGATTGCGGTGTGTGCCAGCAGGATGTAATTGGCGCTGGTGCCGAGGTTTATCAGAGGTTGGAATGTACTCGCCTGTGAAGATGTGGCGCTAATACCAGGAACGATGAGCCCAAGCAGAGCGATGAGGCTCAGGATTCTCTTAGACTTAATCGCACGATTCACGGAATGAGCTTTCTGACTTTCCATTTCCAACCTCCGAATGAAATGTAAAACAAATGTGTTTTACATAGGAATACTCGTGGAGGTTTCTGTGAGTGGCCCTCGCTCTTCTCTGTGAGTAGCTGGTGAGAATCTGGAGCGATTTTGGAGCAGATGGATTCTGGCTAACCCTGTTCGATAACGACCAGGTGGGACCTTCGAGTCTCGGGCAATCGATATGCGAGCAATACTGCAACGGAGAATACGGCTGTACTTGCGATAAATGCGGTACGGAATGAGAAAGCATCCGATAAGAAACCCACCGCGATTGGTCCAACGATCATGCCTGCATCTCCTGCCATCTGCCAAAGGGCAATAACCTGGCCACTTTTGCCGCGAATCACGTCACCGACGATGTTTGCAGGAGTGGTTGAAAGGAATGCGCCGCCGATGCCAGTGACGACCATGGCCAGAAGAAACATCCACGGGTGCACGGTGAAGACCAGAATAAAAGAGCCAATCAGTACAACCGTTGAACCGATACTTAAAGCTATTCGCCTGCCGCGGAGATCTGAGAGCGTTCCTGCGGGCAGAAGAAGCAAGCCTTGGAAGAGGGCTGACAGGGTGAAACCCAGTCCGACGATCGCCGTGGTCGAATGAAGTTGTTCAATGACGAACAGAGGCAGGATTGATGAGCGAACTCCGAATAGAACCCAGTTGGTGACAAAGGCGAGGATCAACGCCGTGCGATAGGGCTGCATCCGTAATGCCTGTCGAAGTGTTGTGCTCTCATCATTGGTATTTTCGAGTTTGGCGTTGTGCTTGCCACTGCTGAGAAAGAAGAAGCCGATAATTCCGGCGAGGAACAACGTAATTGAGTAAGTGAAGAAGGGCGCACGGAGAGAGATGCCAGTTAGCACTCCACCGATTGCCGGGCCTGCGATGCCTCCGATGAGGAAGCTGCCGTTATAGACCGATTGAGCACGCCCGCGTTGATCATCGGAGACTGATCGCATGATGACCGAACTTGCCGCCACCGAGAACATCGACGAACCCAGCCCACCAGCGGTGCGGAAGATCAGCAACTGCGTATAACTATGGGCCATTGCACATAGAAGTGTGGAGAGGGAGACGATAAAGATCCCGAGGGCAAAGACAATGCGTTCACCGAATTTGTCGACGAACTTTCCAGAGAACATGCCCGTGGAGAACCTGGCGACAGCAAACATCGAGACGATCAAGCCGACGGCAGAATTGCTGACGCCGAAGGACTTTGCAAAGAGCGGCATCGCAGGGACGATGATGCCAAAGCCCACCGCTACGAAGAACGCCGCAGCGGTAAGGACTTTAACTTCGCGGGGAAACCCCGAAAGTACTCTAAATCGGCTCAACCAATAGCCTCGCCCGCTGCCTCTTGGCGTGCTGCCGCATAGTCGTGGGAGGTACGAAGTGGCAATTCGCGCAGCATGAGTGCAAGAAGGAAGCCAAGGGCGGTGATCGGTGCCGCGGTTAAGAAGACGATATGGAAGGCGTTCACATACGCGTCCAGTGCCGTGTTGTGAACAATTACCGGCACACCTTTGGGGTTGACGATCATATTGGTGATGCCAGCGGGGGTGGTATTGATGGTTGCCATGACATTCGGATTCGCATGTGCAAGGTTGGTGAAGCCAGTTGCCATGTAATGGGTTAGGCGGTTATTGAGTACTGCGCCGAAGATCGCCGAACCGAAGACGCTCCCGAGGGATCGGAAGAATGTGTTCGAACTGGTAGCAACGCCCATGTCATGAAAATCAACCGCATTTTGAAGCGCGATAACGATGGTCTGCATCGACAAGCCAAGGCCTGCTCCAACGATGATGGCGTAGATCGAGAGTTGCCAGTACGGAGTGCTCCGCGTCAAAGTGGTCATCATCAATATGCCGACCGTCATAATTGCCGTGCCGAGTACAGGGAACTTTTTGTAGTTGCCAGTGGTGGTGATTCTCTTTCCACTGAAAATGGTCATGCTGACGATTCCAAGCATAAATGGAATCAATTTGAGTCCGGACGATGTTGCCGTGTTGCCCTTCACGATTTGCAGATACAGAGGAAGCATGATGATCGCACCGAACATTCCAGCACCGATAACTGCGGCCAGGAGAGAGGTAAGAGTGAATGTGTGGTTCTTAAATAGTCGCATCGGCAAGATCGGCTCTTTGGCTTTCTCCTCCCAGATTACGAAGGCTACGGCCAGAAGAAGGCCTACCATGAGGTAGATAAGGGTTCTTGAATCGAGCCAGCCGTACTCGGGTCCGTAAACAGCGATTGCAAGAAGAATGGAGGTAACACCAACAACCAGAAGGAGCGCACCTAGGTAGTCGATGGAATGCTCACGTTCTACTTTTGGAATATGAAGTACTGCCGAAGTAATGACCAGAGCAAGGATGCCAAAGGGAAGGTTGATGTAGAAAATCCAGCGCCATCCTGTGATACCGAGAATGGTGTGATGGTCGGAGAAGAATCCGCCGAGCAGTGGACCCGCCACCGAGGCGAGTCCCCATACCGCGCCGAAATATCCTTGGTATCGACCTCGCTCGCGTGGAGGAACGATGTCTCCAATGATGACGAACGAAAGAGCCATCAAGCCACCTGCGCCGAGTCCCTGAAGGGCACGGGTTGCGATGAGTTCGGTCATGTTCTGGGCGAGCCCTGCAAGCAAGGAACCGACGAGGAATGTCACGATCGCGAATTGGAAAACTACTCGCCGTCCGTAGAGATCTGAGATCTTTCCGTAGAGAGGTGTAGATGCAGTGGAGGTAAGCAAATAGGCAGTAACAACCCAGGTGTATTCCTTGAGTCCATGTAGATCGATGACAATCGTTTTCAATGCTGTTGAGACGATTGTCTGGTCTAGCGCAGCAAGGAGCATGCCAGTCATCAGACCGCTCAAGATGATCATGATTTCTCTGTGGGTATGTGCCTTTTCTGGGGCTCCGCCTGCTTGAGCAGAATTCTGGGACATAAACAACCTTTCGAATCAAATGAAGCGAAAAAATATTCACTATCCCGCATCAGTGAAGAGGGGTAACTTTACTCCGTGAAAACAGTCCTTGCAGAGCATCTTATAAAAACATACAAAAAAGGAGACGTTCGCGCCCTTGATGATCTAAGCCTAGATGTCGAAGAGGGTACAGTGCTTAGTGTTCTTGGGCCCAATGGGGCAGGCAAAACCACAGTGGTGCGCATACTGGCAACGCTCTTAGCCCCGGACTCGGGTAACGCGATGGTTGGTGGGTTTGATGTGATACGGCACCCCGAGAAGGTGCGCGAAATCATTGGGCTTTCCGGTCAGTATGCCGCAGTCGATGAAACCCTCAACGGCTGGGACAACCTTGTGATGTTTGGTCGCCTCTACCACTTGAGCAAGAGTGCAGCAGTCAAGAGGGCTGAAGAATTACTCGAGCAATTTTCGCTCACGGACAGTGCGCGCCGGCCAATCAAGACGTACTCCGGCGGAATGCGGCGCCGTCTGGATTTGGCAGCCTCTCTCATCGTCCAGCCGAAGGTCCTTTTTCTTGACGAACCAACAACTGGTTTGGATCCGCGTGGCCGACAAGAAATGTGGCAGGTCATCGAAGAATTGGTCAAGGGTGGAGTAACTCTTCTCCTTACTACTCAGTACTTAGAGGAGGCAGATCAATTGGCCGATGACATAGTTGTGATAGATCATGGAAAAGTGATTGCCCGTGGAACATCTGATGCCTTGAAGAGAGAAGTTGGTGGCGAGCAACTCGAGGTAGTGGTCGAGCAGCATAATGTCGAATTAACCCTCGCGGCCGTTGGAAGAGTGAGTGGGTCCAAGCCCACTTTTGATGAGGGGTTACGCAAGATTTCTGCTCCGGTCAATTCGGGTGCGTCAGCCTTGATTGAAGTTCTTCGCTCACTAGATGCAGACGGTATTCACCCACTGGACATTGCCCTCAAGCGGCCCTCTCTGGACGATGTCTTCATGGCACTGACAGGGCATGCTGCCGAAGATGAGGTGCTCGATGAAGCTTCAAAGAAGCGAAGTCGTTGATGAAATACGCAATATCTGACGCTTGGGTCATTACAAAAAGACAGTTGCTGTTGCTGATAAGGGTGCCCGAGGTGTTGATCTTTTCAACGATTCAGCCAGTGATGTTTGTCATTCTTTTTCGATATGTCTTCGGCGGTTCAATTACTTCTGGGCAACCAGGCGGATACGTTCAATTCCTTATGCCGGGCATCTTTGTGCAGACGGTGGCTTTCACACTCGCCGGAACTGCTTCGGGGGTAGCCGAAGATATGAAGAAGGGATTGATCGATCGGTATCAATCGCTGCCGATTGCTCGATCGGTCTTTGTCATCGGTAAGACTTTAGGAGATTCCGCTCTAAATATCGTTGTTCTTCTAGTCATGGGTCTGGCTGGATTCATTGTGGGTTGGCGACCACATTCTGGATTTTTCAAAGTGATGCTCGCCTTTGTGTTTCTACTTGCATTCGGATATGCACTTTCGTGGATTGGAATATTTGTTGGACTCACTGCAAAGGATGCCCGCGTAGTGCAGAACGTCGGATTCCTCGTGACCTTTCCGCTGACATTCCTGTCGAATGCATTTGCGCCGACTACGGGGATGCCAAAGGCGCTTCAATATTTTGCGGAGTGGAATCCGGTATCAACGATGGTGGCTGCTTGCCGTCAATTATTTGGATTAAAAAATAAATTCGGAGTGACGGCAGGTTCCTACCCGAGCACCCACCCCTTGATCATGTCGTTTGTATATATGGTGCTTGTGATGGCGATTTTCGTTCCGTTGAGCATCCGTTCCTATGCAAACTCAGCCAAGAAGTAATTCCCAATAGGGCTAGAACCTAGATGTACAACTCGGCCTCCAGGATTGAAACCGTGATTTCACGTTTGTTAGGGGCAATGTAGGAAACAGTCTCGCCGATCTTTTTTCCGAGTACTGCAGCGCCGAGGGGCGAGTTCTCACTGTAGACATCGAGGTCGCCGCTTGCGATCTCACGGGAACCAAGAAGGAACTTCATGGTCTCACCAGAAATCTCGACGGTGATTACCATTCCGGCTCCGACCGATCCGGTTTCACCGGCAGGTGGTGCTCCGATGTGGGAGTGCTCGAGCATGTGCTTG
>JANMBV010000073.1:0-31201 GCA_031360585.1 Actinomycetes bacterium
GCCTACCCTTGCTGCCTTCCAGCCCTGGGGGAGTTCAGCACGATAATGCCGCACGAGGGATCTGGCGCTAATCATAGTTAGAGCAACGCTAGAGTTCTCCACGGAGGATTCGCATAGCGGCCGAGTGCGCACGCTTGGAAAGCGTGTAAAGGGCAACCTTTCAGGGGTTCAAATCCCCTATCCTCCGCCAGTTTTCTCGTCCCATCACTGGAAAAGCTACCTCTGGAACAACCACGCTCCCACGAGCCCATCGAGGAGTGGTGTGAATGAGAGCGGCTGAACACCGACAGCTTTAAATATTTCTGGATCTACCGCACTGCCTTGTCTTGCACGAGCCCACGTACGTAGCCCATTTATTCGCTCATCATGTAGACCTTTCCCGATGAGTACCTCAACAGCTTGAGTCGACATCTGATCCGTGGGTTCAACGATTAACACCAGTCCACCGGGGATTGCCGCCTTCAAAAGGGCTTGGAAGCCACCAACCTTGTCGTCGAGCACGGCGAGCAGGGAGGAGGCAGAGACAACATCCGCGCCTTGAGGCCAATTCTGATAAACGTCTCCATTTACGAAAACTGCAGACGAGGATTCGCTCTTTGCAATTTTCTTGGCTTCACGGATCATCGACGGATCCCTATCTATTCCAATTGCGGAATATCCTTCAGTGGCGGCCAAGCGAGTGAAAAGACCTGGGCCACAACCAAAATCGAGCCACGTGCGGTCCTTCCCACTCGGTAGTCCTACCATCGCTTTTGAGTGCAGATCCTTGTAGAAGTCCGCCCCTTGGAGCCAAGCAAATAATTTTGCGCTAGAGCGAGCCATTTATTTCACTTCCATCTTTCTTAGGCCTCCAAATAAATAGCAACGAAGCAATCAAAGCTGCATTGAACATAGGGAAGGCAGATGACGAAAGTGCAAGGACTCCTTGTGCCGTATAAAAAACGCCAACTCCAAGATCTATAAGTTGAACGAGAATCATATTTTTTATCCAAAATGAATTTCCTCTGGGAGCCTTGGCGATGACGAACATTCCTATTCCATAAGCAATAAAGCGAGATGCGAGCATGCCGTAGGCGTAATTCGCATCATGCGGAGCCGGCAAGAGTTTCATCCATTGCGTAAGCGCTCCAGGCGCTAGGAGGTAGGCAACACCCAAAGCAATCTGCAAAATACCCACTACGCGAAGCAAGATCCTAAGTTTTTTCATTATTCCCTTTCAATATTTTTCTTCTGACGGTATTGACTCACGGCAGGCTAGCAGTCATACTTTCTAATGTATAGTAGTTACCTTTTAGTAACTATAGACTGGAGAAGCCGATGAGGGATGCAGATCTATTTCCTAAGCCTTGCGATGCCAACTGCCCCGTCCGCAAGACCTCAGAAATTATCGATGGAAAATGGACAACGCTCATCATTAGAGACTTGTTGTCAGGCAAAAAACGCTATTCCGAATTGCTCAAATCTCTTGAGGGTATCAGTCCGAAAATGCTGGCTGTGAGGTTGAAACATCTTGAAGAAAGTGGAATTCTCAGTAGAGAACTCTTCCCCACGGTCCCGCCAAAGACCGAGTACCAACTAACTAAGTTGGGCTTGAAATTGAAGGACGTCGTCCTTGCAATGGATAGATTCGGAAAAAACCTTCGCTAATTTAGATCTCGACGCCGATGTACTTGGTCTCTAGGAATTCGTGGATTCCGTCAAAGCCACCTTCGCGTCCAAGTCCGCTCTGCTTCATTCCTCCGAACGGGGCAGCTGGATCAGAAATAACGCCGCGGTTAATCGCGACCATTCCGGACTCCATTGCTTCGGCAACGCGAATTGCGCGGCCTAGTTCGCCAGAGAAGACGTAGCTGATGAGGCCGAAATCAGTGTCGTTGGCCAGTGCGATTCCCTCTTCGTCGGTATCGAAAATGACAATGGGTGCAACGGGTCCAAAGACTTCGTTCTTGAGAATCTCGTTATCACTTGCAACCGTTAGCACTGTCGCGGGATAAAAAGCTCCTGCACCAACGGGAATTTTACCGCCTGTCCGCACTAGCCCACCTTGGCTTACGGCCATATCAACCAGGGCCGCAATCTTGTCGCGCTCCTTGAGTGAAACGCTGGCACCAAGATTCATCCCTGCCTCAAGTGGCGATCCCATATGCAAAGCTTCCATAGCTTTAGTCAATTCAGCAGTTAACTTCTCGGCGATCGGACGCTGCACATAAATGCGGTTCGCAGCAGTGCAGGCAGCACCACCATTGCGCATCTTGGCAACCATGATTCCTTCAACAGCCTTTGTGACGTCAGCATCGTCAAAGACAAGGACAGGGGCGTTGCCGCCCAGTTCCATGGAGCAACGAATCACTTGATCTGCCGCTTCGTGAAGTAGGACTCGACCAACTTCAGTGGACCCAGTGAATGAAAGATTTTTAACGCGCGGATCATGCAACATCTTACTAATGAGTATTCCGACGGGCTTTGGCAAAATTACGTTTACCACGCCCTTAGGTACTCCGGCACGTTCGAGAATGTCGACGATTGCGAGCGCAGTTAATGGAGTCTCGCCTGCTGGCTTAAGGATGACCGTGCACCCAGCAGCAAGAGCTGGTCCGATTTTTCGAGTTGCCATACCTGCTGGGTAGTTCCAGGGAGTAATGAGGAGAGAGAGACCGATGGGTTGGTGAGTGACAAGAATTCTCTTATCTCCGCTGGGAGACTTGCGGAAATCTCCGGGAGTGCGTACTGCTTCTTCTGCAAACCAACGGAAGAACTCAGCCGCATAGGCAATCTCGCCCTTGGCGTCAGCGAAAACTTTTCCGTTTTCACGAGAGATCAAAGTGGCCAATTGGTCACTTTCAGCAACCATAAGTTCAAAGGCTTTCCGTAAAATCTCGCTTCGAACACGCGGGGCAGTCTTGGCCCACGCAGGGAAAGCCCGATGTGCGGCCTCCAGTGCCGCTTCACATTCGGCCTCTCCGGCCGTGGCCACTTCGGTGATAACTGATCCATCACTGGGGTCATAAACCGGCATAGTTCCGTTGCCGTCAACCCATTTTCCGTCGATATATAACTGAGTACGCATGCCCTGAGCATACTCGCACCGATTTTCCTATACTTCCCAGTTGCGGTCTCGTTCTCATCGGCAAGGGCGTAAACAAACCCAGGGCAGACAATCTAGGATGGCGGAGTGATCAGCACCACCCATTGTTCGCATTTTTCACTTTTGTCTGGGGAGAAATAGTGCCTAAATCTTGGACTGACGATGCGCCGGCGCCGGTAGTCCTTCAGGAGCACGCCCATCTGAGAGATCCAATTGTCTACAAGATCAAAAAGACCCTTCTCGGGAACCCTCTTAACCGGCACACCCTCGGACACCAGAGGCTGGCGAAAAGATTCGCCCTTGGAATTCTCTCCTCCGACTGCATCTCCTCATCGGCTTACGGCAGCGAACAGATTTTGATTGCCCTTCTGCCTGCCTTCGGATTGGCCTCTTTCGCATTGATGATGCCAATGACCGCGGTCATTATCGCGATTCTCACGATCATCACTCTGAGTTATAGAAACGTCATTGAAGTCTACACAAAGACTGGCGGCGCATACATCGTCACCAAAGATAACTTCGGCCCAGTCATGTCGATTATTGCGGCCGTGGCGCTCATGTTGGACTACATAGTGACGGTCGCGATCCAATCTGCAGCAGGTGTCGCAGCCATCATTTCAACTTTCCCGTCGTTGCACACGGGCAAGGTCTACATGACCGTCGGAATCATCCTTTTGATCACGTACGGAAATCTCCGAGGCGTTAAGGAAGCCGGGAAATCCTTTGCGATGCCTACCTACCTCTTTATTGGAGGCATGGCCATCGTGTTCGTCACCGGCCTTGTCAAAGCATTCACTGGGACTCTGCCGGTGTTGGCGACAAATCTGCCAGGGGCCAAAGAGATGGGCCATGCGCAAGGTTTACTCACATTTAGCGCGATCTTCATTCTCCTCCGAGCGTTCGCAAACGGTGGATCATCGCTCACCGGTCTTGAGGCGATTTCAGACGGTGTTGCTCTATTTAAAGTTCCAGAAGCTCAAAATGCCAGAAAGACATTAGTCACTATGAGCATGATCTTAGGAGCTCTGGTCATAGGAGTCTCGTGGTTTGCCCAGCGGATTCACGCCATGCCTTACGACAAAGGAACGCCGACTGTTATCTCCCAAATAGCAAAAGTCTCGTTGGGTACCGGCACGACAGGACAGGTCCTTTTCATCTTCGTTCAAGCAGCCACAATGTTAATTCTTTTTGCTGGTGCCAACACCACCTATAACGCCTTTCCGATTCTCTGCAACTTTGTCGCAACCGACGGATATTTGCCTCACCAATTAACCAAGCGGGGTCACCGCTTATCCTTTTCAAACGGAATCATCTTCCTGGCAAGTTCGGCGACAGCCTTGGTACTCATCACGGGAGCCGCCGTTGATCGTCTTGTTGCCTTTTACGCTCTCGGGGTATTCACCGGCTTCACTCTTGCGGGATTTGGCATGGCCAAACATGCATTCACGCATCGACTTGGTAACTGGAAACTCAAAATGTTTATCAACGGACTATCGGGCAGCGTTTCCGTCATCGTCGTACTTGTGTTTGCCGTTGTTAAATTCACTGAGGGTGCGTGGTTGGTCATCACGATTGCACCCATTGCGGTGGTACTCCTACTACGTCTCAACCGCCAGTACAGGCGTGAGCAGGCGGCGCTGAATTTTCGAAGCGAAGAATCTCGTGCTACTTCCATCAGTCGACACGATGTGACAATCCTCGTCGACAGCGTTGATGTCGCAACAGTGGGAGCAGTTCGATATGCGCGGAGCCTAAATCCGCACAATCTTGCTGCAGTTCACTTCGTTATTGATGATCAACGCGCCGAGGACATCCGCAAGGCGTGGGCGGCGGCGCCGGCACTGGATGACGTAACCCTCGAACTCATTGACTGCCCTGACCGGCGTTTGCCTAATGCGGCTATGGATTATGCCATTAGAGCAACGACGTCCTCGGATGTGGAATTGACTCTTCTGCTTCCTCGCCGTTCCTACACTCCGATCCTCGGCAAATTGCTTCACGATCAGACCGCTGAAGAGATTGCCCGTCCAATCTCGCAATTGTCCCGCGTGGTCGCGACGATTATTCCTTTCGATGTTGCAAAAATCATTTCAGGACAGAGCGTCGATGTCCATGACAGCCATGTTTCTGGTGCGACCAAGGTCGTGCAAGAAGTGCAAGCACAAATACAGACTCGGAAAATAGAACCATCAAGTGCCATCTCGTTTATGAGCCATGAACCAGTCAGCCATTACGCAGAAAATGTAATGGCCATCGGCAAGATCACCTGGCGACACCGTGCTCACGTCAGGGGAAGAGTTACATCAATTAAGACGGCTCCGCGAGGATCTGCACCAATAGTCGAGGTGGAAGTTTGGGACGAAACAGGCGGAGTCACGCTTCAATTCTTGGGAAGACGAGAAATTGCCGGCCTTGATGTCGGATCGCAATTGCTTGCGGAGGGTATGGTCGGAGAGAACAACGGCTCCTTAACGATCCTCAATCCGTCATACGAGATCGTAATTTAATAACTGGCGGTGGCGGTGGGATTTGAACCCACGGTTGAGTTTCCCCAACACACGCTTTCGAGGCGTGCTCCTTTGGCCGCTCGGACACGCCACCAGGAGCGAGGATACAGTAACTAAATTCCTTTTCGCTGCGATTGGAAGAACGCTTGGAGCAGTTGGGCGCACTCAGCGGCCAGTACGCCTGAAATGACTTCAGGCTTGTTCAAAGTCCGCGGATCCCGCAAGATGTCCCAGACAGATCCAACGGCCCCCGCCTTCTCATCCCAAGCGCCGAAGACAACTCTAGGAATACGTGATTGAACAATGGCGCCGGCGCACATGGCACACGGTTCAAGTGTGACTACCAGTATGTGATTTTCTAAACGCCAACTTCCCAATATTTTCGCTGTTTTTCGCATCGCAACAATTTCTGCGTGCGCAGTCGGGTCATGCTCCAATTCACGTTCATTGCCACCCGTTGCGACTACTTCGCCTTCGCTATTTAAAATCACCGCACCAACAGGTACATCTCCGCTCGAGGTGGTTGTTTCTTTGGCAACCTTGATGGCCAAGACCATCGCTTCCTCAAAATTCATACTTCTAACTCTAGTAATTCACGAAACTCTTCACCGAAGCCCAGTCGAGTGGCAATGGCGTCTAGCTGTTCGTCAGGAAATAACTCTGCATCATCGCACAGTGCCGAGATCTCCATATGGTTCATGCCAAGGTCGGCCAAGATATCCAAGTGGCCAGCTGGCATCGGTTCATCCTCTTCAGTAGGAAAGGAAAGGTCTGCCAATTCAATAAAGTCCGACGCTACTTCATAATCGAACGCGCAAGTAACATCACTTAGAAACATGCTGATGTGGGCACCAAGGACTCTAAGGACGATGAAAAATTCTTCATCGATTGCGATCAACGCTATGGCGCCGCCATTGGTGCGCTGGCTCTTCATACGATCGATAATGTGAGCAAGGTCATGCGGATTGGGTAGTTTGGCGAGATTCCAGCGCCCCTCTTCATGCCAAGCGGCTACTGCGGTATCAACGTTTTCACTCATCGCCGCTCCCCCAATTCATATACTCTCAGGTCGCATCTTGACACTCATTTCTCAAGAAGAAAAGACCTGTAGGGTAGGGAACGTGAAAGTCCACGTCGCGAATCACCCGTTAATCTCGCACAAATTGACCGTTTTACGTGACGAAACCACCGACTCGCCGACCTTTCGTCGACTCGTCGAAGAACTCGTGACATTGCTCGCATATGAGGCGACACGCGAAGTGCGGACAAAGACTGTCACCATTAAAACGCCGGTCGTGGTTACTCAAGGTGAAAAAATGGCGGATCCACGACCAGTCGTTGTTCCCATTCTTAGAGCGGGCCTTGGAATGCTCGAGGGAATGGTGCGATTGGTTCCGACGGCTGAAGTTGGCTTTCTCGGAATGGTGCGCGATGAGAAGACTCTATTGGCGAGCACATACGCTAACCGGCTTCCCGATGACCTGTCTGGCCGCCAATGCTTTGTACTCGATCCGATGTTGGCAACAGGTGGCACATTAGTCGCCGCACTCAATTATTTAATCGATCTAGGCGCCACGGACATCATTGTTATTTGCATCATCGCGGCTCCTGAAGGTATTGCCTATATGGAGCAAGCATTCGAAAACTGTCTCGTACCAATCACAATTGTTACGGGAGCACTCGATACAAAGCTGAACGAGAATGGCTATATCGTGCCGGGTCTGGGTGACGCGGGCGACCGACTTTATGGAGTTGTTTGACATGGCATCAACTAGTCCCGGGTATGGCATCACAATTCGCATTGAGGGCGCACCTTCAGCACAGCCCGTAGCGGAAGCGACGGCGGCAATTACAAAAGCTGGAGCCACGATTACCGCCCTTGATGTCGTTGAGTCTCTCCTGGACAAGGTCGTCGTCGATGTCACATGTGACACCATCAACGCCGACCACGCCGAAGAAATAACCAAGGCCATTAGCGCTCACGCGGGACTTACTGTCCGCAAAGTCAGTGATCGCACCTTTCTTCTACACTTGGGTGGGAAACTGGAAATCCAATCAAGAGTGCCTCTCAAAACGCGCGACGATCTTTCTCGCGCCTATACCCCTGGCGTGGCACGTATTTGTCAGGCGATCGTCGATGATCCAACTGATGCCCGACGACTCACGATCAAGCGCAACACCGTGGCCGTCGTAACTGATGGCTCAGCTGTACTTGGACTTGGAAATATCGGACCTGAGGCGGCCCTTCCTGTCATGGAAGGAAAAGCAGTGTTATTCAAACGTTTTGCAGATGTCGACGCCTGGCCGGTTTGCTTGGATACCCAAGACGTCGATGAAATTGTTCGGACAGTTCAGTTAATAGCCCCTGTATACGGCGGCATTAACCTAGAAGATATTTCTGCGCCTCGCTGCTTTGAAGTGGAAAGACGTCTTCGCGATCTTCTCGACATCCCCGTTTTCCATGACGATCAACATGGAACCGCGGTCTGTGTACTTGCGGCCCTGACAAACGCCCTGAAGTTAGTGAAAAAGGGCATGGGTGATTGCAAGATTGTCATCAGCGGGGCGGGAGCAGCTGGCACAGCTATCGCACGACTACTCACCATCAGCGGAGCGAAAAACATTATTGCCTTCGACTCCAAGGGTTCAATCAATAGCGGCACAGTTACGAAAGACCCGATGCGCCAATGGTTCATTGACAACTGCAATCCGAACGACTTTGTTGGCAAGATGTCCGAGGGCATTGTCGGAGCTGATGTGTTTATTGGGGTCAGTGCCGGTAATATCTTGAAGGAGACAGACGTCGCCTCGATGGCCAAAGATTCAATCGTTTTCGCGCTAGCCAATCCAGATCCAGAGATCGACCCATACATCGCCCGTAAATATGCAGCCATTGTTGCGACAGGACGCAGCGACCAACCAAACCAGATCAACAACGTGTTGGCATTCCCTGGGATATTCCGCGGACTTCTCGATGCCAACGCGCACAAGATCACGGACGAACTTCTGGTTGCTTGCGCGGAGGCCATCGCAGGATGTGTATCGACAGAGCAACTCAACACATCATTTATCGTCCCAAGCGTCTTTGATCCAAACGTGGTTAAGTCAGTAGCTGCGGCGGTAAAGCGAGTCGTTTCTTAAGCCAGTATGGGATTGATCAGTATTCGTTTGCGATGAATAATTCCTGTACGGGAATCAACTGGACCTGCGCCTACTTCCTAAACGCTCACTGTTGGCCAGTACTCCGATGTACGTCATAAATATCCCGGTTACCAGATATGCGCCCACATGCACGCCCTTTGACGGCAAGAAAATATCGAATACCAGCGACCCCAATAACTGCCCGCCAACGCTAAAGAGAGTAAAAGTGAGTACTCCAAGATGTTGAACGACCGTCGACGCAAAGGCGATGTAGATGACCCCCGTCACGCCTCCCAGGTACATCCACCAAGGATTCAGTTTCATAGCGGACAAGTGTGAATGATGTGTGATGAGCCCGCCAAGGAATAGAAGGAGCAACAAAGCTGTTCCAGTAATGAAGTTCAATAGAGTTGTTGCGAAACTCTGTCCAGAATGCTCATTGACCTGTCCGTTGAGGGCGCGTTGCAGACCAATTATCCCGCCTGAAATGATCCCAAGGATAACCGCGGCCGACGACATTGGTGCATCCAATCGATCCCAGACAGAAATCACAACCGCAAGAACTGTAAGTACCGCCGCCGTGACTCTGCGAGAGGAGATATGCCTCTTGCCTCCACCGGTGAGACCGAGGCGATCGACGAGCAAGGAAATAGCCGTCTGACCCGAAATCACGGAGACTGAATAAAGCGCGACACCGATCAACGGGACGACATGAGTTTGAATCGCAATCACCGTTCCGCCGAGTGCGCCGCCGAATAGACGCCAGCGTGGGATCGCGCCTGCCTTAACAGCGCTGCGGGTTCTCCGCAGTCCGTTCTTTATTCCCTCATGGAAGTAGGTGATTGCCAGCAGGACGATAAGGCCCGAGCCAAACGAGATGCACGCCGCTTCCAAACTGTTCTGAAGACGAAATGCCAACTCACCGTTCGCTCGAGACTGCACCGCAATAAATATTCCAGATAGTGCAGCCAATAAATCCAGGCGCATGGGCGCTAGTTTCCTAGGCCCAGAGTGGTTGCAAGCCACACTTCTTCAAGACCTGCCTGATCGGTCCGGAGCATTTCTAACTCCCTGTCGATTTGGGCCAATCGAACAGGATCGAAGGCAACCGATTCCTGAGCAAACACAAGGGAGGAGATTTTCTCTGAGATCTTTTCCAACTGTCTTTCCACGCGGACTAGGTCCTTCTTCAACACTCTCTGAGAAGCAGCATTGGAGATCTCCTTCTTCGGAGTCTCATTCTCATTCATCTGCGCGATCATCGCCTCGCGCTGCTCCAAGTATTGGTCCACTCCTCGGGGTAGGTCGCGGAGTTGTCCATCACCTAGCAATCCCACGAACCGATCGCAGACGCGTTCGAGGAAATATCGATCATGCGAGATCACCAGAATCGTTCCGCTGTAGCTGTCGAGCAAATCTTCCAACTCGGTTAAAGTCTCAATATCAAAATCGTTAGTGGGCTCATCCAAAAGAAGAACATTCGGGCTATCCATCAACAGACGCGTCAGTTGCAGACGGCGCTTCTCCCCGCCCGAAAGGTCTCCCACTGGAGTCCATTGGGATTCGCGGTCAAAACCAAGGCGCTCGCACAACTGTGAGGCAGAAAGCTCTTTCCCGTTGCCCAATTCCACGCGGTTAGCCACATCCTCCACGGCCTCGAGAACTCTCCATTCGGGATTCAACTCGGCCAGATGCTGTGTCAAGAAGGCCGGTTTCACAGTGACGCCCTTGACCAATTTTCCGGCAGCTAGCTTGTTCTCACCCACCAACGTACGAAGCAAAGTCGTCTTGCCGGCACCATTGATGCCCACAATTCCAATGCGGTCACCAGGCCCAACATTCCAATAGACATCATCGAGGAGTTCCTTCTCCCCGGCCTCCCCGGCCTCCCCGGCGCTAATGCGCGCATGGTGCAACTCATAAACGGTATTGCCCAGACGATTTCTAGCGAAACGAAGAAGTTCGCTTCCATCTCTCGGTGGCGGCTCAAATGCAATGAGTTCGTTGGCGGCATCTACTCGAAACTTTGGTTTGGCGGTGCGCGCCGGGGGACCGCGTCGCAGCCATGCCAGTTCTTTACGAATAAGCATGTTTCTGCGGCCCTCTAGAACTGAAGCCTGCCTAGAGCGTTCGGCCTTTGAAAGCACGTAGGCAGAATAACCACCGTCATACTCCTCAATTTTCCCATCAACCACCTCCCATGTGCGGTCGGTCACGGCATCCAGAAACCACCGATCATGGGTGATAACTGCAACGGCGAGTTCCTTTCGTTGGTTCAAATACCGCGATAGCCAAGCGACACCTTCAACATCAAGATGGTTTGTTGGCTCATCCAATAGCAGAAGATCCACATTGCTTATGAGAAGTTTGGCTAAGCCAACTCGTCGTCGCTCACCGCCGGATAGGGCACTGAACTTTCGATTAAAAAACTCATCCGAATGTCCGCCGAATAGTCCGTCAAATACTTCCCTAATTCCCGGTTCGCGCGCCCACTCGTGTTTCTCTTTGTCACCCAGAACAACTTCACCAACTGTCGCCGAAGGATCGGCTACGTCTACTTGCGAGAGCAATCCAACTCGCATGTCGTTAGTGCGTGTCACCCGCCCCGCATCTGGTGGCTCAATGCCTGCCATCACTCGAAGGAGGGTGCTCTTGCCCGAACCGTTACGGCCGACGATGCCTATCCGATCGCCTTCGGAGATTCCAAGTGAGACTTCATCTAGTAAAGGACGAATATCAAAGGCTTTAGAGACCCCCTCGAGATTGACCAAGTTGCGCGCCATAGGAGGAGAGTCTAACTCGGCAAAACCCGAAGGTAATCCTCCTTCAGAGCGCTCTGCCCACTACGTGATAGCGAACGCCGGTCCATTTTGCTTCGTCAGTTATACCGCGTCCATCCAGAATTGTTTTAACTCCCGGTAGGTCATTCGAAGCCAGATCACGATATTGAGCATGATCTGCTTGAACAACTGCAGCATCGACGTTATCCCCGTAGTGATAGGGAATGAATCCGTGGTGCGTAAGTTCCTCATCGGTATACATCGGATCATGAACCATCACGAGCGCACCCAGCTCCTTTAGTGCTGCGACAGTTGGAAAAACGCCAGAAAACGCCGTCTCTTTCACGCCTCCGCGATAGGCAGCACCAAGTACCGCAACCCGCTGGCCTCTAAGATTGCCATGAATCTTGGCAAGCGTATCGACGACATGTGCGGGCATCGCTGCATTAGCGCTTCGCGCAGCACTTACCACCGTGGCTGCAGGATCGTTCCACAAATAGAAGCGAGGATAGATAGGAATGCAGTGCCCGCCTACAGCAATACCAGGTCGGTGAATGTGCGAGAAAGGTTGCGAATTGGACGCATCAATCACCTTCTGGACATCAATTCCATTGGCTTCAGAAAAAAGCGCGAATTGATTCGCCAGAGCAATGTTCACGTCGCGATACGTTGTTTCGGCCAATTTTGCCAGTTCTGAAGCTTCCGAACTTCCAAGATCCCACACGCCATTTCCTTGAGTCAAATCAGGACGTTCATCAAAATCAAGAACTTCCTGGTAGAACTTCACGCCGTGGGCACCACTTGCGTCATTGATCCCACCGACCAATTTCGGATACTTTCTAAGATCTGCAAAGACTCGACCAGTAAAGACGCGCTCGGGAGAAAAGACAAGATGGAAATCAACACCTGCCCTAAGACCAGATAGTTTCTCCAACGCTGGAGCGAATCGGTTGCGCGTTGTCCCAACGGGCAAAGTGGTCTCGTAGGAAACTAGCGTGCCGGGTTTTAGGCCCCTCCCAATAGATTCCGTCGCAGCATCCATCCACCCGAAATCAGGAACTCCATCATTGTCAACAAACAACGGGACGACCACGACGACAGCATCGCTTTGAGCAACCGCAGATGTCGTATCTGTGGTTGCACGGAGAGATCCGCTCTTGACAACCTCTGCAAGATATTCGCCCAGATGAGCCTCGCCCGGAAACGGTTCCACCCCGGCATTCACAAGATCAACCGTCTTCTCAATGACGTCTGTGCCGAAGACCGAATGTCCTTTGCGAGCAAACTGAACCGCAAGAGGTAGACCAATTTTCCCAAGGGCGACAACGGTGATCTTCATCAATAAGTCCTTATCTATTGCTGTTTTACGAGAAGTGCCAGGCCATCATGGGCAGAGACCAGTTTATCGCCTTGCCGCTCCCATGAATATTCATCAAGCATAGATTCGGTTATTGCGCTCGTAAACAGGGCTCGTTCGGCCGCGATTTGAATAAACCGATCTGCGAGTTCATCGGCAAGGCCAGCGGTAAAGACAAGACCATTGCCTTGAAGCAGAACCTCCTCGGCCATCGTCTTCACGTCGCTCACGATGATCGGAATTCGCGCGTGTAGATACTCGAAGTACTTCGTCACAAGTGAAATCTCATGATTTGGATAATGCAAAATCGGGATAACTCCGCTGGTGGCATCCGATGAGAATGTTGAGACATACCACTCTGGAACATAAGGATGAACATGCACTCGATCGTCCACGCCTATCGAAATCGCGTGCGCTTGGAGTTTCTTCACGGACGGGGAGTCGGGATTGACAACCAATCCGACATGGTGACCTTTAGCTTTAACAAGTGCGTCAATCATGGCGTCTAGTCCGCGCTGTGGGGCAGCCGCACCAACGTAAATATGAAGGGGGATTTCCGGTGCTAGTCCAATTTTGGTACGGATCGTTTTTAGTTCTGCGTCAACTTTCGGTTGAATTCGTCGGGGTGCGTTGAGTACGACAGTGGGACGAGTCTGCAATCCATAGTCATCTGCCAGCATTCCAGCAATGGTTTCCGAAACTGTCATGACAGTATCAACCCGTTTGATTGAAGTGCGCTCGAGTAAAGTCATCGCGCTCTGCCACACGGGATGCTTTCGATGAACTCCTTGAATATATTCATGGGCATCGTAGAGAACTGCAATCTTCTTGCCTTTTGCCAAGGCCCTCTGCCTTGCACGCAGGGCGAGACCAAGTGTGTCGCAGTCGTTTGCATGAATGATGTCTGGATTAATCTGGTCAATCATCTTTCCGAAGGCGAGTTCAGCGTCGTGAAGTATGGGCCAGCTGAAATAGAGAAATCTCGGCGAGATTTTCAGAAGTCGGTCGCTTGCCCAACGCCAAAAGAGCCTGTCTGTAGTGAATAGTTTGCACCCGTATCGAACAAAGCGTTTGCCTCGTGGAAGGTATCGGTTGCTCAAATCGAGGATGCGATTGAAGGGGAATATCGGTGTGACGCGCCTCTTTGCAAAGGTGCTGACTATCGGAGCACGAAGAATTCTGAATCCGTTTAGTTCCTCGGACTCAGGAACTGACCCAATCAGCCCGGCAAGAAGGGTCATTTGATAACCTGCCGCCGCAAGCGTTTCGGCGGATTTCAACACTCGAGAATCGCCCACGGCATTGTTGGTAACGATTGAAAGTATGTGAAACGCTGCGCGATCTTGGGAATTCATAACCTTCAATTAACTTGATCTCGCAATCATTACCGTTGAATTGGAATTCGCACTTTCGATGATCGCTTCTGCAACCACAACGGTGGCAAGGCCCTGCTCCATGGTCACGATGTCGGAAGGCTTGCCAAGAACGGCATTCCGGAAATGTTCGTGTTCCATTCGAAGGGGTTCGTGCTTTGCAATTGCGTAACGGATAACATCGCCTTCGCTCACCCCGCGAAACTGCGCAATCTCGTCCCAACCCGAAGTCACAGTTCCATTCGCATAAAAGGTAAGATCAGCAGTTAGTGTGTCAGCGACAAGCGCGCCTTTCTCGCCGGTAAGAATTGTTACGCGCTCCTTGAGCGGACTGAGCCAATTCACAAGGTGATTGGTGATAGTTCCATCTGCAAGCGTTCCTACAACGGCAACCAAGTCCTCATGAACTCGGCCAGTTAGCAAGGCAGTACGAGCAGAGACCGATGCGTATGGCTGCCCGGTAATCCATGAAGTCAGATCGATGTCATGGGTTGCCAGATCTTTCACCACACCGACATCAGCGATACGTGCGGGGAAAGGATTCTGGCGCCGTGTCACGACTTGATACAGAGATCCGATTTGCTCAAGCCTGCGCCTGGCTTCTTGAAGGGAAGGGTTGTATCGCTCAATGTGACCGACAGCCCCCACCAAACCAGCATCATTGAATGCTTTCGCTAGTTCCTTCGAAGTCACCGTGTCATGAGATAGCGGCTTCTCCACCATCGCGTGTATTCCTGCTTCTGCAAGTTGCTTACCAATTTCCAGATGATAAATCGTTGGCACTGCGACCATCGCGTAATCAATACCAAGCGCAATCAGTTCCGCAACAGATTCCACGACAGGTCGACCTTGAGCGACGCCCTGCGCATCTCCTGCGGGATCAGATACTCCGACAAAATCGACGCCTGGAAGCGAGGCTAGAACACGTGCATGGTGGCGACCCATCATCCCTAGACCTACCAGGCCTGCCCGCAAATTGCTCACTTGTTAGGCGCCCGCGCCAGCTATTGAGTTGATAACCGAGACGATCGTTTCCAGATCCGCTTGGGAAAGGGCTGGGTGCACTGGAATAGATAGGACTTCATTGGCCGCGCTCGTCGTATTGGGCAGGTCAAAGGTCAAGCCAAAGGAAGGCAGGCGGTGAACGGGTATCGGGTAGTAGACGCCATTTCCGACTCCACGCTTCGTCATCTCCGCACCAAAGGCATCACGGTTATGCCCGACGACACGAATCGTGTACTGGTGGTAAACGTGAACAGCCCCTGGCGCAACATAAGGGACGACGACTCCTTTAAGATTCTCGTCCAAGAATTTGGCATTTGCTTGTCTTTGTTCCGTCCACTTTGCCAATTTTCGAAGCTGTACGCGACCGATGGCAGCATGGATATCTGTCATGCGAGTATTGAAGCCGACAATCTCGTTCTCGTACCTCTTCTCCATGCCTTGATTACGAAGAAGACGTGACTGCCGGGCAATCTCGTCTGAGGCAGTGGTAATCATTCCGCCTTCGCCAGATGTCATATTCTTCGTCGGATAGAAGGAGAAAACCCCCGCATCGCCAATAGCACCGACGGGAATTTTGTCAAAGGATGCCATATGTGCTTGGGCCGCATCTTCTACGACAAGTAGGTTATGGCGTTTGGCAATCTCCATAATCTCTTTCATTGATGCAGGCTGACCGTATAGATGGACGGGTTGGATCGCCTTAGTTTTTGGCGTAATTGCTGCCTCAATGGCCCTGGGATCGATATTGAAAGTTAGCGGGTCGATATCAACGAAGACAGGTGTGGCTCCAGTTAATGCCACCGAATTTGCTGTCGCGGCGAAAGTAAAGGAAGGAACGATGACTTCGTCCCCCGTATTCATACCTATGGCTTCTAGCGCCATGTGGAGTCCGGAGGTTCCGGAGTTAACTGCGATGCAGTGCCTGTTGCCGACAATCGCAGAGAATTCCGTTTCGAAGGCCGCAACCTCTGGGCCTTGCGCCATCATTCCAGATTGGAGAACCCGGTCAACCGCTTCACGCTCTTCAACGCCTACTAATGGTTTAGCTGCTGGAATCATTGTGCTCATTGATCTACTTCCGCGAGAGTGTCTGCGTCACGTTGGATATAACGAGCGCCAGTTTTTGGACAAGTAAATTTCCCAGCGCCATCATCGGTCAATGGTACGCCAGCCCTTCCAACCCAACGAATTCGCTTTGCAGGTACGCCTGCCACCAGTGCGAATGCTGGCACATTTTTTGTTACCGTTGAACCAGCCGCGACCAACGACCAAGCGCCAATTTCAACTGGCGCAATGCAGACACTCCCTGCTCCAATGGAGGCACCCTCTCGAATTGTCACACCGGTGGCTTCCCAATCACTGCCACTTTTCTGGGAGCCATCTGGGTTGACTGCACGCGGATACTCGTCATTGGTCAGGATCACGCCTGGGCCAATGAAGACCCCAGCTTCTAGTACCGCAGGCTCGTAGACCAGAGCGTAATTTTGGATTTTGCAGTTATCGCCAACAAGGACACCGGTCCCAATGTATGCGCCCCGTCCAACGATCACATTTTTTCCAAGGACGCTGTCTTCTCTCACTTGTGAATAGTGCCAAACTGAACAGCCATCACCTATGCGAGCACTTTCTGCCACATCTGCAGTGTCATGGATTCGTATGGAGGATCCTGAGGGCATGGGGCAACCCTACCTTTGGCCCTGACCTAATTGCTTAAATGCCTCGGCAACAAGGTCGTAACTTGCACCACTGCGCCAGAAATCCACCTGCGCTTCGGCTCGGGTTCGTACATCCTTATATTTATCTAGATTCTCAGCCCAAGAATTCAAGATTCCGGCGGTCTGGCCGGCCGTTAATTCAGTGGTGTCGAAATCCACGGTAGCTCCGGCTCGCGTTGAGACAATGACTTCTCGTGGCCGAGGTAAATCAGTCGTGATTACCGGAATTCCACATGCCAAGTATTCTCCGATCTTTGTGGGCCAGGCGCGTTGAAATGCTGGTGTGTTTTCCAAGAGCGAAAGCCCTACCCAGGCACCAGCCGCATATTTCCAAGAATCTTGCGGCTTGAGCGTTCCGTGAAAATGCACACGAGACGCTGCCGAGGACTGTTCTTTCCAAACAAGCACTCGTGGCATATCTTGGCTTGCAATTGTTCCCACCACATCCAACTGCCAATCCGGCGCCAATTCGAGCGTTCGCAACATCGACCACAAACCTCGAGAGCCTCGTACATCGCCAACATAAAGTGCGCGCGGAGTCAGATCCGGCGCATGAACGCCGGGTAAGAATCGAACATCCGGTGCGTTTGTTACGACCAGACGTTTCTTCGCGACAAAAGGTCGAACCCAATCATCGACTACGACCGTCAGGTCAGCGCGAGCGCTGGCAAAGAGGGCTAGTTTGGCTAAGGTAATCGCCAGTATCTTCGTAAGGCCCTTAGCCCAAGCGCGGTCTTCGATGAGTAAACGGTAATCCTCTCGTACGTCGGCCACCCATGGACGTTTGCGAACTAGGGTGCTCGCCCATATTGCGATCGCACCCTCTGGATCAGGTGTGAAAAGCACTTTGCCTCGTGCCCGCCATGGCAGCAAGAACGCATTTGTCACGCGCGTGATGCGTGAACCTTTTGAGACGATATGGAAAGTTACTCCATCGGGAACATCACACTTATTTCCAGAACTGAATAGTTCAACACGTAGCCCTTGCGAGACGCACGACGCCATGACGCGCTGCAACCGTGCATTTGAAACATCGCGACCTGCGGCGAGGATACTGACGTCATATCTCGCCATTATTATGCCTTCGACACTACATCAGCATAAATATCTCGCAAAACTGTTGCATCGCGTTCCCACGAAAGTTCAGTCTTTGCCGCATTGACGTTCCGTATCAGCTCAGAATGTCGCGCTATCGCCCTCAAAATTGCACCCTCCATCGACGTTGGATTCCCGGGCTCATAGAGTTCGCCAATGTCATATTGGCGAACTATCCCAGCCAATTCGGTGACATCAGTTGCAATCACGGGTACGCCGGCATGCACAGCATGGAAAAGTTTGTTGGGAAGGGCAAGGCGATGGGATTCAAACTGATTTGAATGTGTTACGAATACAAGGCCCGCATTCTGCATGGCAGTTGTGACCGAGGCGATTGGTTGCGAAGTTAAAACCTCAACGCCGAGCTTCCTCGCCCGAGGCACGTGATTTGCTGACCATTGGTTTTTATGTTCACCCATCCAGCAAATTGGAAGCGAAATTCTTTGCGCAACATCCATCATCACTTCAAGTTCTCGGTAAGCATCAATTCTTCCGGCGTAAATGATTCCTTGCGGGGGTGTGGTGACTTTTTCCGAATTGTCTTCATTACGTGGAAAACTGTTGCGTACAACAAAGACACCCTTGAGGCCACGTCGGCTTCGCATCAATTGTGCAATGGATTCACCGACGGTGATCACAGCTGCAGCTTTGGCCCCCAACTTTGCCTCGAGCTTGGCTTCGCCTCGATCGATCATCGGAGTAGGGCGGTATTGGCGCTGACGACCCAACCACCACTCGTGGCTGTCATATATAAATGGAACACCGTGTTCCTGGGCTAGGCGAGCCCCCAACTCAAGCGCGGTGAAATCGTGCGCGTGGACAACCCCGAAGTTCAAGGGGAAGGCAATTTGGTAGGCGTTTGCGGCCCAAGTTTGGAAGGACCTTTTCCTGTGCAACGGGAGAAGGAACCATCTGACCAATGCCAGATGTGGGGGCAACTTCTTCGTAGTTAAGGAACCCATCGTCGATGGACGTAAACCGGATCCGCTTGAAGCTGTGAGAATCGAAATGCCTGTAGGCCCCTGGAAGTCCTCCGGAACATTTCGGCCCACGATCGTTATGACAAAGCCGTCGTCCACCAAACTTTGAGCCTCACGCAGTACCCGTGTATCCCCCGCCACAGAGGTCGCAACCAGCATCAAAACGGTCTTGGGCCTCTGTTGGGTTGTCACAAGAGATAAAGATAGTGCCTACCAATAGGCTTACCCCATGTCTCAATGGATCCAAACAACTTCAGACTGGCTTGTGACCAACCATTTGCAGATTCCGCTCTTCTTATTGCTCATTCTCCTTGCATTTGCCGAGGCAGCTGCCTTTGTTGGCTTTGTCTTGCCAGGTGAAACATCACTATTAATCGGAGGAGTTCTAGCCCATCACAGAGTCTGGCCATTGTGGCTATTTCTTCTCTGCGCCATAGTTGGGGCGATCGCGGGGGATTCGGTCGGATATGAAGTCGGAAAGCATTTCGGACCACGTATTGAAGTCTCGAGAATGGGCCGACTCGTTGGTCCTAAACGTTGGCACCTCGCACAGCGAATATTCGACAAATACCACGGAGGCGCGATCTTCTTTGGTCGAGCTCAAGCCCTGCTTCGAGCCCTCATACCGGCATTGGCTGGAATGAACAATGTTCCGTACCGAACTTTCTTGAAGTGGAATGCCGCAGGGGGGATCGTTTTTTCAACGATAGTCGTTCTTCTGGGATATGAATTCTCAGACAAGTTGGCGAAAGTCGAACATGCGTTGAAATTTTGGGCAATTGGATTCCTAATAGTCGTGGTCATTGTATTTATCTACATTAAGCGCAAAGTGGAGGCAATGATTGAAGGAGAAGTGGAATCGGAGTAACCTCCACATATGTCCAGGGTCAGCCGCCGTGGTTTCCTCTCGATTCTAAGCGCATTAATTCCTTCATTTTTGCTGAGCAAAGCAGAAGCTTCGCCCGTTTTTTCCTTTGCTAAAGCCGGAGATCCAAAACTAGGTGCACTCCTTGGCCGTTCCTCCAAAATAAAGGTCGGCGAAACTCAGATCTACTCCGGTAAGAGCTCTGGACAAATGATCGAGGTGATTTTGACCAGAACTAAGAAGGGGCTTGTGGCACTCGATGGCACCTGCACTCATAAACAGTGCACGGTGGGGTTGGATAGAAAACAGAAGAAGATAGTCTGCCCCTGCCACCATTCGGTCTTTGATCCAGCAACGGGTGCGGTAATCCTGGGGCCGAACGGAGCGCCTAAGAATTCCATCCGACCTCTCAACAAGTACAAAGTCACTGAAAAGGCCGGCAACATGTACATAAAGTAGGCCCGTCAGTTCAATTCAAACGACTCTTCACTTTTAGGAATATAAACACTCCACTGCAACTCACTCCGTAGGCGATCCGCGAGTGCCTCTTCGGAATCTAGTTCGCCGTGCACAACAAAGGCCTTTTTCGGGTTCTTGATCTTTCCCAACCAGGCAATCAACTCATCCGAATCTGCGTGAACGGAAAAACTCTCTATCTTTGCGATGGCCGCCTGCACGGGGATCCACTTGCCGTGAATTTTCACACGTGGTTGCCCTTCCTCCAAAGAACGACCTCGACTTCCAGCAGCCTGATACCCAACAAGGATGACTGTATTTTTTGAATCGGGCAACATATTCGCTAGGTGGTGGACTACTCGACCCCCTGTGCCCATGCCGCTTGCCGAAATGATGATGCTTGTCTCTGTAATGTCATTGAGGGATTTGGACTCTTCGACAGTGCGCATCTCGGCGAGATTGCCCGGATCGAAGGGATCCATGGCTTTCCACTTCTTAGCCACCCCATCGCGAAGTTCGGGCGCGCCCTTCTCAACGGCGTCTCTGTAGAAATCTAGGGCGGTGAGGGCCATAGGTGAATCCACATAGATGGGGATATTCGGAACTGCCCCACTACTGATCAACTCGCGCAACGCCATCAAAATGACCTCGGTTCGGTCAACCGCGAAAGCCGGAATAAGAATGGATCCGCCTCGTTTTATTGCGGCGTTTATTTCAGCTGCGAAAGTACTCGGGGTTGCTTCGTGGACTCGGTCTCCGTAGGTAGATTCGGTAATAACAGCGTCTAGGGCCACTGAAGGGGCTCTATCCGGAGGCGAAAGTAAGGGGTGATTATTCCTACCCATGTCGCCAGTAAAAAGGATCTCCTTCCCGCCCATTTCCAGGAGGACATAGGCCGATCCCAAAATGTGGCCTGAGGGGAAAAATGTAACGGAGGCATCGTCGGTCATATTGAGACTCGATCTGAAGCTGACCACCGAAAAGTGGTTAAGGGTCTCTTCTACGTCGTCCAAGTTATACAAAGGAAGGGGAATCGGATGCCGGGAGAATCCTTTCTCGGTGGCAAATTTTGCATCTTCCATCTGCAACTTTGCCGAATCCCGGAGGATTACGGTCGCTAACTTAATGGTGTAATCCGTAGCAAAGATCTTCTTCCGAAAACCTTGCCGCACAAGAAGTGGCAAGTACCCGCAGTGATCTAGGTGAGCATGCGTGAGCACTATGGCATCGATGCTCGCTGGATCGACAGGAAAGCGATCCCAATTCCTTTTTCGATCTTCTCGAAGCCCCTGGAAAAGACCTGCATCAACTAGAACCCTCGACTTTTCGCTGGAAACCAGGAATTTGCTACCGGTCACTGTGGTGGCTGCCCCTAAGAAAGCAATGGTGACTTTTCCCATGGTGTAAGACTATTCCTACTAACTCGCATTCCTTCACATAAAAATCCCCCTCTGTTAACCTTTCTTCACTAATGTCAGTGAGAACAATTACTTCGGATTAAGTGGGAGATTTGATGAACCGTAAAAGGGTGATCCTATTCGCCGTTGCAATTTTCGCGACAATATCTGTTCAGCCGATGGCGCTTTCACAGGCAGCTGGAACTCAACACCCTGGTCATTCAAAATTGTCCAGCTTCTACCCGACCGCGGGTAAATCAACCTCGACGGCGGCCTCTGTTCCGGCAGGACTTGGAGCAGTGACATACCAACCGGGTGGAATAATCATCTCCGAACCCAATGTCTATGTAATTTGGTACGGCAATTGGGATGCGAATAGTTGTTCGGCTCCACACGGCACTACTTCCACGCCATCGATTGTCAACGACTTCCTTGGGTCTCTTGGAGAATCGGACTGGAACAAAATCAATACCACTTACTTCCAGCTGTTAAACGGAAAGAAGACATTCGTCCGACCGACAGCTGATGTTGAAGGTTGTACTGTCGATTCCGGTTCACAAGGACTCTCCCTTGATGCTAATACCGGTGCACAAGTTTCTGATGTCGTAGAACACGCTCTTTCAACCAAGGTGCTAAAAACAGATCCGAATGGTGTCTACTTAGTACTAACTGCTAGCAATGTTACAGTGGCCGACTTCATGACGCTCCTATGTGCTTACCACTGGGTATATGAAAATGCCAAAGCCACGATAAAGTATGCGTTCATAGGTGACTCGTCGACAAACTTAAGCCAGTGTGCTCCGCAACTTATCAACTCCCCGAATGGAAATCCGACAGCCGACGCAATGGTCTCGGTGATTGCCCATGAATTTGTTGAGGCAGTGTCGGATCCCGACGGAACCTCCTGGTATGACCAAGCGGGATTCGAAAATGCTGACAAGTGCGCCTGGACTTACGGAAAGGCATCAAAGACGGACAACGGTTCCTTTACAAATATGACACTTGGCGAGCGCCAATACTTGGTCCAACAAAATGTCGCGGCCAATACAAATGCCTGCGTGTTATCACTTAAGGCAAACGAATCCGACCATCCTTCAGGTACTCACAATTAGAAGCTAGCAATCTGCCTCTTTTCTACGAATACTGGGTAGGGTAGGCGCCAATCCACATACCTAGGAGTTCAAAGAGTGGCCGAGCCCGCGTCAGTTATTGTCTCGATCCGCAACCTGTCCCGCTCTTTTGGAAATGTACGAGCCGTAAACGGAGTGGATCTAGACATCTACGCCGGCGAGTTTCTCACTCTTCTTGGTCCTTCAGGTTCAGGAAAGACGACGGTCCTGAGAATGATTGCTGGCTTTGAAAAGCCCGACACGGGAACAATAGAATTGAGCGGTAAAGACGTCTCCCAATTGCCCCCCTACGAACGCGATGTAAATACGGTTTTCCAGGACTATGCCTTATTTCCGCATATGGATGTCATCTCGAATATTGAATATGGCCTTCGCATTCAAGGTATTGAGAAGAGCGAGCGTCGAGTACGTGCTGAGAAAGCTCTCGAGCAGGTCCGACTTGAAGGGTACGGAGCCCGTAAGCCAGCCCAGCTTTCGGGAGGACAGCGACAGCGGGTCGCTCTTGCGCGAGCTCTCGTGAATCGCCCCTCAGTACTCCTACTTGATGAGCCACTTGGCGCACTGGATCTCAAGCTTCGGGAGCAGATGCAGATTGAGTTGAAGGAATTGCAGCGTGAAGTTGGCATCACCTTCGTATTTGTTACACACGATCAAGAAGAAGCATTGACTATGAGCGACCGAATTGCAGTTTTCAACCAAGGCAAGATTGAGCAATTGGGGACGCCCCGTGAAGTCTATGAAAACCCTCAAAGCCCCTTTGTGTCAGAGTTCGTAGGGCAAACTAACAAGATCATTCTTGACGACAGACATATTAATATCCGCCCCGAATTCATCATGATTTCAAAGTCGAAGAAATATGGCGACCGCACGGTGACGGGCAAACTCCACGACGCCATCTTTGTCGGTGCAACAACAAGGTACCTCGTCCACACCGATCTTGGACAGACCATCGTTTCTACGCAGCCTGATGGGGCAGTCGCTGTGGGAGATTCCGTTGTACTTTCTTGGGAGTCAAAAAAAGAATTCCTGGTGAACTAAATTCATCAGGGAAACCGCGTTCAATGGCTGAACGCGGTCTGTATAGAGGGAGGTACAGATGCGTAACAAGCGTCTGTTTTCGCAGATCGCCGTTGCATCTGCTGTTGCACTAATCCTTGCCGGCTGCAGTTCAGGCAGTCAAAACGCATCAAAGACGACTCTCCCTAAAGTCGACGCGATGAAAACTCTTGGCGCTGGAGAAGGTCAGGTAAATATCGTGGCTTGGGCTGGCTACGTTGAAAATGGGTCAAATGATCCTAAGGTCAACTGGGTCAGCGATTTCACAAAAGCCACTGGCTGCAAAGTCAACGTAAAAATCGGTTCGACATCAGATGACATGGTCGCTCTGATGAAGACCGGACAATACGATGTAGTTTCCGCATCTGGAGACGCATCACTTCGCCTTATCTACGGTGGGGATGTTGCACCAGTTAACACCTCACTTGTACCTAACTACGCAGACATTTTTGCGGGGTTGAAGAATCAACCGTGGAACTCGGTCGACGGTGTTGCATATGGAATTCCTCATGGCCGCGGTGCAAACTTGCTGGCTTACCGAACCGACATTGTGAAGCCCGCCCCAACATCATGGGGAGCCGTCTTCGATGCCAACTCACCGTACAAGGGCAAAATCACTGCCTATGACTCCCCTATCTACATTGCAGACGCTGCACTCTATTTGATGAAGACACAGCCCGATCTAGGGATCAAATATCCGTATGCACTCGATCAGAAGCAGTTTGATGCCGCTATCGCATTGCTCAAGGTTCAAAAGCCCCTCATTGGCGAGTACTGGGGCGACTACCTCAAGCACGTTGCTTCCTTGAAGTCAGGGGGGACTGTTCTTGGAACCACGTGGCAAGTCAACATCAACTTGGCTCAAAGTGAAGGCGTTAAGGTTGAAGGCATCAAGCCCGTGGAAGGTTCAACGGGATGGTCGGATACATGGATGGTCAGCAGTAAAGCAAAGAATCCAAACTGCGCATACATGTGGATGGATCACATCGTCTCTCCCAAGGCCAACGCCGCCGTTGCGGAATGGTTCGGCGAGGCACCTTCAAACGTCAAGGCGTGTGCCCTAACCTCGGACAAGAACTTCTGCACCACCTACCATGCAGCCGATGAGGCTTACTGGAAGGACGTTTACTACTGGAACACCGCGACGGCAACGTGCCTCGACGGACGTACCGACGTGAAGTGCGTTCCGTACTCAGAGTGGGTCAAATCCTGGTCCAGTCTACGTAACGCTTAAACGTGAACCGAGTGCGGGGCAGCAACCTCGCACTCGGTTTTTTAATCTGATTTTTATTCTCGGAAGGAGGGCACAATGAAGAATTCAGTAGCGACATGGATGCATAAGCGACCAAAGTTTCGTCTCGCAGCCCTCCTTGCCGCACCAACTCTCTGGCTTGTCGTCGCCTATCTAGGTGCGCTCGGAGCATTACTAGTAACTGCCTTCTTCACAATTGATAGCTTTACCGGCGATGTCATTGCCACATTCAATCTCGGCAATTTCCATGACATGCTCACGGACCCCGCATACCGAAACGTCGTACTTCGCACTTTGGGCATCGCTGTTTCAGTTACGCTCATATGCGCCATTTTTGCTATACCGATGGCCTTCTTCATGGCAAAAATTGCAAAACCCAAAAACCAGAAGATTCTCATTGCCCTAGTTCTCACCCCTTTGTGGGCTTCGTATCTAGTCAAAATATACGCCTGGCGCACTATGTTGGAACCACGCACTGGTGTGATGGATTGGATTCTGGGGCCCATTGGAATACATTCACCAGGATTCGGTGGACCGGCAATCATCATCGGCCTTTCCTACCTCTGGCTTCCTTACATGATTTTGCCTATATACGCCGGCCTCGAACGCCTTCCAAATTCATTGCTTGACGCCTCTGGAGATCTTGGCGCGCGAAATTTCTACACTTTCCGACGAGTCATTCTCCCGCTCATCTTCCCGAGCCTGGTCGCTGGATCTATGTTTACTTTTTCTCTGACTCTTGGTGATTACATCACCGCACAAATCATTGGTGGAAAACTCCAAATGCTCGGAAACGTCGTCTACCAAAATTTCAGCATCAACCTCCCCTTTGCGGCCACCATCGCAACCATCCCCGTAGCGATCATGGCAATCTACTTATGGCTAGTGCGGCGCACTGGAGCATTGGCAAGTTTGTAAATGACTATTTCCCGTCGCGCCAGGTATGCGCTGATGTCTCTCATGGGAATCGGCCTAGCCTTCATTTACGTTCCGCTCTCTGTCGTGGTGATCAATTCATTTAACAGCAGTCGAACTTTCAGTTGGCCACCTTCGAGTTTCACCACTGAGTGGTGGAGCAAGGCCATCTCAAACACGGGGGTCCGCAAGGCGCTGTCCTGGAGTCTCGCCGCCGGCTTCTCCGCCACCTTCATCGCTTTATTACTGGGTACATCCCTAGCATTTGCTGTAAGCCGTTACAATTTCTTCGGCAAGGACATCATTTCCCTTCTCGTTGTTCTGCCCATCTCTTTGCCCGGTGTCGTAACCGGAATTGCCCTGAGCAACGCTTTCAACCAACAGATAGGCCTACCAACCGGCCTTCTCACTATTGTGATCGGCCACGCGACTTTCTGTATCGTCGTCGTATATAACAATGCCCTCGCCCGACTTCGCAGAATGGGAACCTCCCTGCAAGAGGCATCCATGGACTTAGGCGCGAACGGGATCACCACTTTCAGGTTGATTACGCTGCCGAACTTGGCATCAGCACTTTTCGCAGGCGGACTCCTTGCTTTTGGGCTCTCTTTCGACGAGATTGTCGTCACGACCTTCACAGCCGGCCCGGGTATCCAGACTTTGCCGATATGGATTTACAACAACCTTTTCCGTCCAAACCAGGCGCCGATCGTCAACGTTGTGGCAGCAACCCTTGTTGTCGTCTCAGTGATCCCAATTTACTTATCACAGCGATTAAGCCAAGATTCAATGAGTGGTGGACGCTTCTAAAGGAGATTGCGACATGAGACTTTACGGAACCTATACACCGGCCAAATGGGATGAAAAGACGATAGAAATAATCGAAGATCATATGAAGTTGACCAGAGCCACGGCGGAATTCACTTTTGAGGGTGACATCCAGGGAATCGCAAAAGTGGAGTACCTCATGTTCTACTCTTGGTTTGATCCAGAGGACTTGCATAAGGCCCATGCGCAATATATTGGTCAAATCAGAATCATAGGAAGACTTCAGCAGAAATTAGGAAGTTTTGTTGTGAATGACGTGGGTAGTTTCATTGGAGGCGCCGCAAATTCAGAGTTGTCGATCATCGCTGGATCAGGCACGGACGAACTAGCCGGAATCAGTGGTGTGGGCGAATACGCGGCCCGTCAGCAAGGTTGTACCTGGGAGATGGAAGTCTCCCTGTGATTCCTACTTGGTGAAAGGAATGAAGCGGGGAATTCGAGCCGAGTACTGAGCATATTCTGGATACTTCAATCTCAAGTACTTCTCTTCATAAACTGATTTCAAATGGAAAAGGACATACAAAAACAATGCCAGTAGGTACTTGATTGCGCTACCGGCATGCAATGCGATCCCCAAAGCAAACAGTAGAACACTGGAGTACATCGGGTGGCGCACGTAGCGGTACAGGCCGGTAGTGCTGAGCTCTCCGTTCTGTTTAGGAATTGGAATTGCTGTAAGAGATCTGCGAAGGCTCGCTGCGCAAACTAATACGCCAATAATCCCGAGCCACTCAAAAGTCCCACCCAAGGTGACGAAGCGATGAATCTGCGGACCGACACTCTGGCTCAGAAAGACAAGTAAGGCTAGGAGTAGAGCTTGAACAAAAACATAGGACCACGCTTGGAGACGGTTCGGACTTTCCGGCATCGTGGTCACTGAAGATAGATTACCCCCATGGAGATTTCGTTGGTTCCAATAAGCGAATCACCGAAGGATCTATCTCGCGCGCTTTTCTGGGCACTTGATCTATGGGGCGACCACTATCCAAACTATTCACCTCAAGATTGGGCTGATTTCTATTCGAACTCAGTTCGATCCGACTACGAAAGGTGGCAAGGAGATGGACAGGAACTGGTCTTCATCGCCATACGGGGCCAGGAGGTAGTCGGCACAATCGGACTCGTCGACTTCGATGAACTTGAGGAATTTCGCCACCTCACGCCATGGATCGCAGCATTTATCGTTAACCCGAATGTACGCGGCGAAGGTGTGGGAACAGACATTCTTTCCTTACTTGAGAAGAAGGCAGTTTCGCTGGGCATTGAAGTCCTCCATCTCTGGACCGAAGATCAGAGAGACTTTTATGGCAAGCGCGGGTACCGACTTCTCGCATCGACAAAGTTGGGGCTTCTCAACATTGACGTAATGCAGAAAGTTCTTCTCCACTAACTACTCATGGTCAAGATGCACGTAAGCGACTGCTTCAATTGCCTTCGGATTCTTGGAACGTAGATACCCGAGGGCAACCAATCCCAAGATCATCCACACGGCCATTGCGTACGCTGAATACGTCAAAGGTGCTGACAACGGAACAATAAAGCTAAGCCCAGGTATTCCTGTGAATCCGGCCGCGCTGAAAAAGGCTGGGATTAAGAAAAGGACACCGACAATCGGCACAAGAATATGCACGATGGGGTGTCGCTCCTCTTTACGATGTTTACTGAAGTATCCAATGCATGCAAGATTGGCCACAATGTATACGAGTACGACAATGATGACCAGTCCTGTAGCAACAACTCCGAAGGCAACTTGCGGAGTGTATTTGGCACCAAGGCCCAACCCAATAATCAACCCAAGAATTAATTGAAGGACAATCGCATTCCGAGGGGACTTGAATTTAGGATCCAGTTTGGCGAGTGAATGTGGGAAAGCCCCAATTCGACCGAATGCATAGGCAGTACGCGTAAAGACGTTCGCGCCGGCGTTTGCGTTTGCCAATGTTGAGTTGATGATGGCGAAAAGCACCAGTACCCAGAACAAAGTAGAAACACTCTTTGCAAGGCCATCCCATGGGACACCATTGTTGTAACTTGAGAAGCCCTTGAATTTATCTGGCCCATACGCCACGGTGGCAGCGTAGGTGGTAAATGTATAAAGAACGCCGATAGAAATAGTAGCGATCATGATCGCGCGAGGAACATTTCGGCGAGGATTCTCAGCTTCTTCAGCCAATGGTGCTGCGGCCTCAAAACCTGAAAAAGCCAACAGCGTAAAGACGGAGCCTGCAATCACGCCGGACCAACCGTGGAAGCCAGAAGCATTTGCATGTGCAGTTGTGAAGACAGAGAGAGTATTCGCACTTCCTGCTTTAATGACCAAGATAACGGCCAGCACGGCAAAGACGGTAATCTCAATGAAGCCGAGCCACGTTCCGACTTTGGCCGACGTCTTAACTCCACGCCATACAAGGCCGCAAACCAGCAAAGTTCCGATAACCGTGAAGATCCACCATGCCCCAATCGGGAAGGATTTTTGCTGTGAATTCCACTCACCTGCCGCCGTATACCCAAGTTGCAACATAACAAGTGGCACGATAAGAATTTCAACCGCCGAATAGCCCCATCCAACTAAGAATCCGACCCATGGGCGCAAACCCACAGCGCTGTACGTCGCAACTGAACCAGCAGAAGGAATGTGCTTGGCCAATTGCCCAATGCTTGAGGCAGTGAAGAGGATTCCAATGAAGGCCACGACTACGGCCAGTGGGAGTGCTCCACCCGCAAGCGGGGAACCAAACGGGATTGAGGCGGCGATAGCTGCACCAGGAGCCATCGAACAGATGGACTGAAATACGACTTCTCGCAATCCAATTGCATTGCGTGCTAGACGCGGTGCTGTGTCGAAATTACTCAACTTTCTCTCCTCTTCATAGTTGGAAGTTACGGCACGTACGGTTATTAGAGTTTTAGCCCCATTGCTCTTTCTCTGAGACTTGAGTGCATTCCTGAATACGCATGAGTCTTTGGAAGAAGATTTTTTGCTGCCTTGATTACGACGCTAAAATTTGCATCAACAACGTTTGCAATGGGTGCCTTCGTAATCTGTGAAAGCAACTGATATGAGTCCATTGGGTGCAATCGGTACAATTCTTCAAACCACCTCACCAATTCAAGTTGTCCAATGCGCCATGAATCCTCCATTGGGCGGGAAGATCCGACGGCCATGAAATAATCGTCGTTCTCGATGCGAGGCCAAGCAGGGGCAGCGCCCTTTATTAAATCGACGATGATGAGTGAATTCATAGCACCTTCCACTGCGGTGCCGCATGCTTCACCTTCGCCTTGACGATAATGTCCATCACCAACCGAAAAGAGTGCTCCTTCTACGTTTACGCCCAAGTAAATCGTTGAACCGACACGGACTTCAGGTGAATCCATGTTGCCTCCGAAACGCTCTGGCACAAGGCTTGACCGAACTTCGCCCCCTGCTGGCGCGACGCCAATAGTGCCTAACATGCATTCAATCGGCAGATCCACCGTGAATTCGCCAAATCGCGACTGGAATCCCACGGTATTCCTTATCGTATCCACGTCATAAATCCACGTGGTATCCGGTAGCGGATCCTGCAATGTTGCAGTTCGATCAGTAGAGGTCAACCCACCGAAAAAGGGAATTGTGCTTGATACTCCATAACTGCGCGCGGGTTCCAGATCGACAATATGAATTGCCAACGCATCACCTGGCTCTGCGCCCTCCATGTAGAAAGGGCCGGTCTGGGGATTCACGTGGTGCAAATCCACCTTTTCTGACGAAAGATCTTTAACACTCTTGATCGTGTTATTAAAGGCGTCTTCCGTCCACAGTTTCAGGGCAGTTCCGGGCTTGATTCGCTTCACCGGTTTCGCCCCACCAAAAGTGTAGGAAAATTGATTAAATATGGGCTTAAACTCAATAATTTCCATGGCCAATTCTAAGGTTGGGGTGAGCTCGCAATTCAACTAGACACCCTTGTAACAAAGCCTGAAACGAATACTGAGTAGTAGAAAGGTCGCTTAAGATGCCTTCATGCTTTCTAGAGGCAGGAAACGTATCGACGACTTGCTCGGACTAGTGGCCGTCGGTAGTGGATTGGCGTTTGCGCAATTCCTAGTTTCCCTGAAGAGCAATCTGAATTCACCCGTGGTGTCAATTGGGAACCGCGTTATCGATCACGTACCGGCCAGTCTTAAGGAATTCGCGATCAGAACGTTCGGGGTTGATGACAAGAGAGCACTAGTAATCACTATCTATACAGTGGTTTTGATTTTAGCAATACTTATTGGG
>JANMBV010000098.1:0-1588 GCA_031360585.1 Actinomycetes bacterium
TGGCGAGCGTTGAGATGTTGGGCTTCACAGGTTCAGCCCAACCTACGCGGGCTATACATGTTCTGGGGGTTAGATAATGGAGTCGCGTGCTTCAGCAATACAATATGGTCATCTAATTACGGAGATCATTAGCTTATTTGTCTGTCTTTGGCTTGTTGCCGTTTCTAAGCATTTGGACCGGAATTTCAATGGCCGAAGGTGGATTTTGATAGGGATATTTGTGATTCTTTTCTATAGGGCTGGAATTTTTGGAGCGGCCTTCATTGCTTCATTATTTACATCTGAGGCTTTTGTAGAATTCGATCGAATTGCTCGACTGTTCCCAGTAGTCGATATCGTTGGTGTGATTATATTGACCATCGGGATAACCAAGTTCGTTACTAGCCTGAAAATTCGCAAGCCAGGGGCGGGTCTATAAATATCGGGCCTGTATACAATCAATGGGGTCACAATCAATGGGGTCAGACTCGATTGATTTTAAAATACACCTCTGGTATAGTTGCTTCCACCCTTATCTCAGAGGTGAAAAATGGCACGCTTACCCAGATTCGTCATCCCCAATCAGCCCCAGCACATCATAGTTCGAGGTAATAACCGCACTGACATATTTTACGCGGATGCGGACTACCAGTTCTATCTTGAAAAGCTTCAATTGGCTTGCAACAAGCATCTGCGTTGATGATGACCGGCGATAAAGTTTCGGCTGATGAAGCAAAGCAGATGGGAATGATTTATAAAGTATTTGCTAATGAAACATTCATGCAAGATGTGATGGTTTTTGCTAATACCTTAGCGGAGATGCCAACGAAAGGATTGGGCTTAACCAAACGGTTATTAAACGAAAGTTTATTTAATAATTTAGAAACGCAATTGGCAGGTGAAGATAGAGAGCAGTTTGCAGCTGCCAGTACGTATGATTATAATGAAGGCGTGGCGGCTTTTTTAGAAAAGCGTAAACCTGAATTTAAAGGAGAATAGGTATCTAACCGTGTTTTTTAATGACATAAGCACTCACAAAAATGCTTATTTCATATAATAAATACATTGGAACTGCAACTACCATTTGTGACGTTACATCTGGTGATGGCGTAATAATAGCTGCCACTACTAAAATTATTACCACAGCATACTTACGATTCTTACGCATAAAGCTTGGTGTCAGTAATGTTAAGCGCGTTAAAAAATAAACTAAGATTGGTAATTCAAATACGATACCCGAAACGAGCGTCATTGTTGATATTAAAGAGATGTAATCCTCTAACGTATTATTCGTTTGTACGATGCCACTATCCGATAATTGATAATTGATTAAGAAATTATACGACATGGGGAATAATAAAAAGTACCCAAATAAAATTCCTATCAAGAATAACGTAGAAGCCACAATTACAAACCATTTAGCGGGTGTCGATTCTTTTTCTTTTAATGCTGGCTTAATGAATTTCCAAATTTCATATAACACATAAGGAAAGGCTAGTATAATGCCACCTAACAAAGCAATCCACATGTGCGTGAAAAATTGTTCGGAAGCAGAAAGTGTTTGTAAATGTGGCGATTTAACCGTCATACACATCACATCGCCTGCGCC
>JANMBV010000132.1:0-5109 GCA_031360585.1 Actinomycetes bacterium
TGCATACGCAGTTCATAGCTCTTGGACCGATAATCGAGTTCAGACCTTGCGAAAAGTTTTGGGCCGGGAAGAAGTCCGCCTTCTTTTCGAACTGCCTGAAATCCTGCATTAAGAGATACTGCAACGGCGCCGCCGAGCAGAAAACCTCTGGATTCAATCCCGAGAACATGAGTTATTCCAGCGTTGCGCCACGGCTCGGCCAGGCCGTTGATGAGTAGCGAAAAATCTGAACCTTCCACGAAGAATTTCCAAATGTCGGCATGTCCTTCACGCCAGCGAAATTTAGCCAGCAGCATTTCATGAGCAGTCTCTTCGTCTCGAGGCCTAATCACGGCATATTTCCCTTCACAATTGACCTGACGATAGAGTAAAAACTGACTCCCATCGCCCAGTTTCATCCTTGATCTCAAGCAGTCATTGCAACGACCTCGGTTTCTCAGGGTGTCACCCAGCCCAGTGTTTGTCGGGGACGGTTGTTGAGTTCTTTAGCGGTGGCCTCAAGATCTTCGTCAGTATGGATGGAAAGGTCATTTCCGCGCGCACTATCTCTGCAGTGGGTTTGGCAACAGGAAAGAGCATCACATAGCGCGTGCTTGGCTCCACCAACGTCCCGATCGCGCTCTTGCCTTGCCCCATGATCAAGTCACCTTCCTTAAAGGGCACGCATGACTACTTTGAGTAACTTCCATTTCTGGCAGGCTGGTTACGCATTAGGGGAGAAACTCAACGTGGCTCAAAAACGGAAAAGCAGAACCGATGACAACGTTCTGCTGGAGTGGTAATTTTTGCTACCGAAAAACCCGAGGAGGAGAGATGCCTTTAAACCTTGAAGAGATCAAAATCCGACAACAGGCTATGTGGAGCAGTGGCAATTACGCCAAAACTGCTTGGATCACCGTCCCACTCTCCGACCTGCTATGTGAAGCCGTTGAAGTCCGACCTGGTTCTGACGTCCTGGATGTGGCTTCGGGCACAGGGCACGTGGCCCTTGCCGCGGCTCGACGCTTTGCTCATGTGACCAGTTCTGACTACGTACCGAGTTTGCTTGAAGTTGGACGTGCACGCGCCGCCGCGGAGCTCTTGGAGATCACCTTCACTGAGGCCGATGCCGAGAATCTGCCATTTAAGGATGGCTCCTTCGACTTTGTTCTTTCGGCAATTGGTGCCATCTTCGCACCCAATCAAGAGAAGGTGGCAAGCGAACTTACCCGTGTCTGCCGAAGTGGGGGCAGGATTGGGATGGTCAATTGGACATTAACGGGAGTCCTGGCAGACCTTTTTAAAACTATTGCTTCTCACGTTCCACCCCCTGAAGGTCTCAAAGCGCCGGTCTTGTGGGGGAGCGAACCGCGTGTACGCGAACTTTTCGAAGGTAAGGTGAGCGATCTATCCTTCACATATGGTTCATTGCCGCAGCATTTCATGTCGCCGGAGCACTACGTCGATTTCATGCTCACTAATTACGGGCCCACCCTGAAAGCGTTCGAATCGCTCAGCCAAGATCGGCGTAAGGTTTTCTGTGCAGATATTGCAGCTTTTGCCGCTCGACATAACCGCGCCACGGACGGCTCGCTCACCTACGACAGCGACTATGTCATTGTGTTAGCGACGAGTCACTAGCGTTTCTGGCTACCAGTTTGTCGCGCACCAACAAATGTACGGGTGCACTCCTCATTGCCTCTCAGTGCCCAGTTTCATCAGCGGGTTCAGGCGCCCAAATGCGAGACGATTTCTTAGATTTGAGGTCCAAGTTTTTCTGTCAAGGCTGAGCTACCTTTTAATTCCACAAAAATAGCATGCGTATCGGTCTGCCCAATATTCTCCCCGGCATGTATTTGGGAGGATAGCCAAGCAGTAGTTCCAGCGACAATTTCAACGTCGCGAGTGGTGCCATTTGCATGTAGTCGTCTCGAAAAAGTGCTCAAGGTGTACATCACACTGTCTGGGTGTTGGTGCGGCTTTGTCATGTGCCCAGGGTGATCCAAATATTCCAACACTCTGACCTGGTCATTTTCGAAGACGACCTTGTAACTCTCCGGGTTAGTTTCAATGGGATCCATACTCATTGGCTTAACTCTCTTTCGTCAGAATCAGGGGTGGATGCTTCCAACCTCATACTACGTGACCGTTGCCTCACAAATTCAAGAACGGCTTCCCAGCGTCTAGTTTCATCCCTTCGGGTGCACACGTCTCAATTACCAAATCTAAATGTCAGTTCGACCAGTCAGCCAGCGCATGGTTGTAGAAATCTCCGCCCCTGAGTAGTCGGGCAAATGACCACCTGTCTTGTTGATCTTAATCTTCGAATTCGGAATACGATCCGCGAGCCACATTCCATGAGTCAAAGGTGCTGACATGTCCTCTGCGCCGTGAGTGATGAGAACTGGTACTGAAATCTTAGAGAGATCAAAGCCCCAGGGGTTTGTGAATGCAATGATGTCATCAACCCATCCCTCGACCCCCTGAACTGCTTGCTCCGATATAATCTCATTGAATCTTTTTGCAACGTCCGGGTGCGATAGGAACTCTTGATCTCCTTGACTCATTCCTTCACCTAACAACATTGAAGGGTCAGAGGCTACGAGGGTCATCATTTTGCGTTGTTCAATTTCAATTTGACGGGTTAGTGTCAATTCACCAGCCTTCGCCCAAGAAATCTCATCTGCGTGCTCTTGCGCCATCCCCTTGATCCACGCCTTTCGATTCATCCCGCCATTGTTAAGGGGAGCGATGCTTGATTGACATGCAACTCGCTCAACACGATTAGTAAGCAGAGCACCGCATGCTAAAGAGTGTGGACCTCCACCCGACCCTCCCACTACTGAGAAACGTTCGATTCCAAGGAAATCTGCAACCGCGAGGACGTCGCCTGCTTCATGTGCAACTGCTCGGCCCCTATTCCGGGAAGATCGCCCAAATCCGGCGCGGTCAGTTGTGATGTATCGGACTCCAGCACGAGCGTAAATTCCATCATCAAACCAGCGAGCGAGGCGGCACCCAGGAGTCCCGTGCAGACCAAACACGGGATAGCCGTGAGGATCCCCACCCTCCAGATATGCGATGACTCGCCCGTCAGTCAGTGGCACCATGCCTGAGATTCGACCGTTGGTGGCACCATCGGCATTCATGTCTCCTGCTTTCATCGCCGTCACATTTCTCGCCATTTTGTCTCTATCCTCGCTCGAAAACTTCGATTGGACTGAACGCCATGCGGAACGAAGCGTAAAAGATTCATGAGAAGAGCTCACATCAATTTGGGCAAGAGATCCTTTCACTCGATATTGAATTGGCCTTCCCAACGCCCAGTTTCGTGCTTTCGGACGCACGTTCTAAATTTCTCAAATCATTAACCTGAGATCATCTTCCAAGTTGGTGAATCAGGCGTTGGAAATCTACGGGCTGCGTCGTATCCACTCGATGGACGGTACCTAGCCCGAGTGGCTCCGCCTCTTTCCCCCACATCTCCCAATCGAAATCTGTCGAGCCAGAACTTTCAGAATGAATCCAATGGCGTTCTAGCGCTCGCCTTTCAAACCTGTGGCGAGCCACAGATAAGGGAACATCACACCAAATTTCGTCATGAGACAGAATGCCCATTTCATGGAGTTCGTGGGCGACTTTTGGTCGCAAATGCGCAAGCCAAGAACTCTCAATGATCGCATTCCCTCGTACATCGGAAAGTAGACGCCACAAGCACGCTGCTGCGGCTAGGCCTAGTTGCTGGCTCCATTCAATGCTGGTTTCTTCTCTCGGGTGTGACACTGCCAGGGCATCAGCGAGTGTTTCCTTTATTGAATCCTTCCTAAAGAGCGGAAACGACAATTCGACTGCCAGTTGTGTGGCAAGGGTTGTTTTTCCTGAGCCGGGAAGTCCATTGACGATGATTAGAGACATGGTCAAAATGATTCGTCCAAGTCGAACATGGATGAAAGCGTATGTCCTTTATCCGAGATTGGCGACTGTCTCCCAGTGCCCAGTTTCATCCCTTCGGGCACGCAGAAGTTACTAATCAGCCAATTTCAGGCATGCATCCGCTGCAAGCCAAAAGAGTTGTTCTCGTCTGTCGGACAATTTTGTCCAACCACGTTCTTCCCAGTTTTGCCCGGCAAGAGAATCACCTGCATATAGAAGTTGAGCAAAACTCACTTTTCGGTATTTGGCTACTGCCATGAATGCAGACGCCTCCATCTCCACGGTAATACAACCTTCAGCGAGTCTTCTCGCAACTCTTCCTCTAGTCTCTCTATATATGGCATCGGTCGTCCAACTTCGCCCGACTAAGAAGTTGATTCCTGCCTCATCCAATGTTTGCTTCAGTACAGATATACCTTTCTGATCGGCACTAACAATTCTTGACGGAGCGAGGTAATGGAAGGAAGTCCCTTCATCTCGGATGGCGCTGTCAACAATCACTGCGTGGCCCAAGACCAATTCAGGTACTAAGGCCCCTGCGCCACCCACTGCCACTATTGTCTTGCAGCCAAGGGCGATGATTTCCTCTAAGAATCCTGCGGCAAGGGGCGCACCGACTCCTGGATGCAGGACGGCTAAGCGCTTCCCGTCGCGCTCTATTTCGTATATTGGATGAACGCCAATGGCGCTGCGCAACTGTTCAATGACCTTTGCTTCACCAGATGCGAATAGGGATTCAATTACTTCGGTGAAGAAGCATAAAACGGCGCAGCTGGGAATGTCTGTGCCCTCGATAATGACAGACGGCTCGATGATTGCAATTGAATCCAGATCATTCTCGAGCAGCGGGAGATCCATAAGTGAATGATGCCAGAGGTGCGTTCCCCATCGTGGGTGATTATGAGGTCAAAGAATCCGTCCCCCTCTTCGCTGACGTGTGAAGCGGGAAATCAGATGTGAACGATGGAATCCCAGTGCCAAGCTTCCTCTCCTCGGGTGCGCACATCTTTTGCCTAGGTCGTTCCACTCCACGCTCAAACTGGTCTTTTCACCAGGCAACTCCTAAGTTTCTGATAGATGCTGACTGAATTTGTCGCGCGAATAGTGCATTGGGGTATTCTTCTGCCATGGGTATGAAGTTGGACTTGCTGAAAGCTAACCGCGAGACAATTCTCGAAATTGCCAAACGGAACAAAG
>JANMBV010000021.1:0-41286 GCA_031360585.1 Actinomycetes bacterium
TGTTGATGGCTGGCCTTGATGGAATCATTAATAAGATCGAGCCACCACTTCCAGTCGATAAGGATCTCTACGAACTTACGGGGGAAGAAGCAGCTTCGATCCCACAGGTTCCTGGTTCTCTTGATGCTGTTCTCGATAACCTTGAGCGCGACAACGACTTCTTAACTCGTGGCGGAGTCTTCACGCAAGATCTCATCGATACTTGGATCCACTTCAAGCGAACTCTGCTGGATGTGGCCGCAAGCGGACGTAGTCAACTTCAGATGAACGCTTGAACTGAATCCATGTATCAATCAGATCCTTAGTGAAGACGCCACCACGAGTTAGGAACTCGTTGTCGCGCTCAAGGTTATCGAGAACAGCATCAAGAGAACCTGGAACCTGTGGGATCGAAGCTGCTTCTTCGCCGGTAAGTTCGTAGAGATCCTTATCGACTGGAAGTGGTGGCTCGATCTTATTAATGATTCCATCAAGGCCAGCCATCAACATTGCTGCGAAGGCCAGATATGGGTTTGATGATGGATCTGGACAACGGAATTCGATCCGCTTTGCCTTTGGATTGGATCCGGTGATTGGAATTCGAATACAGGCTGAACGGTTACGGGCGGAGTAAACAAGGTTTACTGGTGCTTCGTATCCTGGAACAAGGCGGCGGTATGAGTTCACTGTTGGGTTGGTGAAAGCAAGTAGTGATGGTGCGTGCTTCAAAAGTCCGCCGACATACCAACGAGCCATGTCGGATAGATCACCGTATCCCTCTCCGAAAAAGAGTGGAACGCCGTCTTTCCAGAGTGACTGGTGGACGTGCATGCCGGAGCCATTATCTCCGAACAGTGGCTTTGGCATAAATGTTGCGGTTTTGCCGCCCTGCCATGCGGTGTTCTTGATGACGTACTTGAACTTCATCAAGTCATCGCCCGCGTGCAAGATGTCGCTGAAGCGGTAGTTGATCTCCATCTGTCCTGCAGTGCCGACTTCGTGGTGGGCGCGCTCGACTACTAGGCCAACTTGCTCAAGCTTCATGACCATTTCATCCCGGAGGTCGGCATATTGGTCTGTTGGAGATACGGGGAAGTAGCCACCCTTTACACGCGTGCGGTAACCGCGGTTTGGTGTGCCATCTGCATCCTTTTCGATGCCCGTGTTCCAAGCGCCCTCGTATGAATCAATGTGGTGGAAAGCTTCGTTAATTCCGGTTGAAAAGCGGACTGCATCAAATACGTAGAACTCTGCCTCTGGTGCGAAGAAAGCGGTGTCGGCGATGCCAGTTGAGCGCATGAATTCAACGGCCTTGGCCACGATGCCGCGTGGGTCACGACTGTATGGCGAATTATCTACTGGGTTATGAACCGAGAAGTTGATGATCAGCGTCTTCTCTTTGCGGAATGGATCAATGAATGCAGATTCGGGAACAGGAAGAAGTTTCATGTCGGATTCGTGAATCGCTTGGAATCCGCGAATCGATGAACCATCGAACATCAAACCCTCTGTGAAGACCGCTTCGTCAAATGATCCAACTGGAACGTTGAAGTGATGCTGAATTCCGGGAAGATCGATAAATCGAACGTCAACGAGTTTGACGTCTTCCTTCTTGATGTAAGCAAAAATTTCTGCTGAGTTCTTGAACATTTTTCTCCCATGCACCGATATCCGCTTTCTGCGGAAATACTCGATTGGCTCGCCACTGAGCTCTTTCTTCTTGGGCGTAAGAGTAAGACTGAGAAGTGAAAAGGTCATAACCCGTGTGTTACAGCCATGTTACGTATATGTGAGAGCGGATTGCGGGTTAGGCTTCACGGGTGCATTTCATCAGGGTTGGGCTCTGGCGGAGGATTTTCGCGCTCATGATCGACAGGCTCATGTCCCTGGCGGTGGCCAGTGCTTTCTTCCGTTCAGGGAGCAGTTATTCCCCCTTTGTACCTTTGGCGGTTTTCTTCATTGAAGTCTGGATTCTGACCTCGCTTCAAGGGGCATCGGCTGGGCAGCGGATCTTGAGGATAAAGGTGGTCCGATTTGCCGATGGAGGGCGACCCAGTGTCACGCAGGCATTGATCCGTACCTTCTTACTCTGCCTGGTGGTTACAGCGGTAACTTTCGACGAGAATGGCCGGGGAATTCACGAACGTTTGAGCGGGACAGTCCTTAGCGCTTAGGGATCTTTACATTCTTTGGCATTGGTCCCTTTGGAATTGGCATAGCCAGGCCGCCCACTGCTTTGAGGCGAGCGCGGACTTCATTCATCTGAGAAGGGCTTAACTTCTTTGGCATCTTCTGCAGGCGCTTCTGCAATTTGCGAAGCTTCACTTGGCCTTCCATATCCCCGACGATGATTTCGGTGATGGGCACGCCAGGGGCGAATCGCTCCGTCTTCCGCTTTTCATCTGTGAGAAGGGTGCGCACCGTTGGCCCGCCTTCTCCAACAAGTACAATTCCAGCACGACCAACGCTGCGGTGGACCATGTCTTGGCTTCGATTGACGGCGACAGCCGGGGTTGTAGTCCAACCTTTGCGAATTGCCATGAGAACGCTGGCGCCAGCACCGGCCTGACCTTCAATAGATTGGTATGCGGCAGCTCCGGCTATACGGGTGAAGAAGAAGAGGGCTCCGAGAACAGCAAGGGGGAAGCTGATGAAAGCGGTATAAACCGGATGACCCCAGATGAATCCAATACCGATTCCGATGGCCCAGATACCGACAAATATCGCGATGAGGGAGGCGCCGATCCAAGGCTTTACTTCCTTGGTGACCTTGTAGGCATCGCGCACGGCTTTGAGGCGTGGCTCTTTGGCTTCTTTGGCGACTTTAGGTGATTTCTTCCGATTAAACATGTCAGGAGTTTAGTGGAGCGGGCGCAGTACCACCAAGGCGAACGGGGGCCCACCACTGACCCGAATGTCCATCTGGGTAGCTCTCCTGGACTGCATGGAGCATGGAGATCATGGTTGATCGAAGTGCGATCTCGGATTGTTCTACGTCATCCTCTTTGGTGAAGCGAATCGGCTTGCCGATGGCGATCGTGACAGGGACTTTCCCTCGCTTGAGATTGCGAGGAAGACCCTTTGTCCAGATTCTCTGGCTTCCCCAGACGATGACCGGGATTATCGGCACACCGGCGCCCATGGCAAGTCGGACTGCACCCGATTTGATCTCCTTGATTTCAAAACTGACCGAAATTGTTCCTTCAGGAAATATCCCGATGAATTCGCCAGAACGCAGGGCGCGCATCGCAGCAACGAAAGAGGAGGAACCAGCACTACGGTCCACGCTTATGTGGTGCATGCCTTTCATCAACGGCCCTGCGATTTTGTTGTCGAATATTTCTTTCTTCGCCATGAACCGTACAAATCTCTTTGATGGGATGAGTGCGGTACCGGCAAGTGCGAAATCTAGATAGCCAACGTGATTGATGGCGAGAATGGCACCGCCGTCCAGGGGAATATTTTCTTGGCCCGTGACCGTAAGTTTTAAACCGAGGTAGCGCCAGAATAATTTGGCGAACCCGATTACCGGTGGATAGACCAGTTCAGCCATTCGTAACTCGTGCCTCCATCGCCTGCTTATACAACCGGCCTGCTCGATAACTAGATCGTACAAGCGGTCCGCTCATAACGCCAAGAAATCCGATTGCCTTGGCTTCGTCAGCGAAATCAACGAACTCTTGGGGCTTAACCCAGCGCTCCACTGGGTGGTGCTTATTGGTCGGGCGCAGGTACTGAGTGATCGTGATGAGATCGCAACCGGCATCGTGCAGATCGCGAAGGGCTTGGCTGACTTCCGCGGGTGTTTCGCCAAGTCCCAGGATCAAGTTTGATTTGGTGATCAACCCGAATTCGCGGGCCATGGTGATGACCCCCAATGATTTCTCGTAAGTGAAGCCGGGGCGGACTCGCTTGAAGATTCGAGGAACCGTTTCCACGTTATGGGCGAATACTTCCGGGCGCGTTTCAAATACTTGGTGGAGCAAGTGCCTGTGGCCGCTGAAATCCGGCGCCAGCATTTCAACACCCGTATTTGGATTCACTTCATGGACTTTTCTAATCGTCTCGGCGTACAGCCATGCACCTTCATCTTCGAGATCATCACGAGTAACGCCAGTGATGGTTGCATAGGCCAAGTCCATCGTCTTGACCGATTCTGCAACGCGACGAGGTTCATCGCGATCAAGTGGTCCAGGCTTTCCGGTATCAATGTTGCAGAAGTCGCAGCGTCGGGTGCACTGCTCACCACCAATAAGGAAGGTGGCTTCGCGATCTTCCCAACATTCGAAAATATTTGGACACGCTGCTTCTTGGCAGACTGTGTGCAGGCCTTCGCTTTTTACTAGCGATCGAAGTCGCATGTATTCAGGACCCATGTTTGCGCGAGTCTTGATCCACTCAGGCTTGCGCTCAATCGGTGTCTCCGCATTTCTTGCCTCGATGCGAAGTAACTTGCGACCATCTGGTGCCAATGTCATGCGCTCACCCTTGCTAGTGCTTCATAAACGTGACGTTCGACCACAGGGATAACTTCTTCAATGGGCACGTTGCGCCCGAGTTCGGCACTCATAGATGTGGCCGTGGCATCGGGTAGACCACAGGGGACGATGCGATCAAACCAAGAAAGATCAGGATTCACGTTGAGTGCGAAGCCGTGCATCGTGACGCCTTTGGCATATCTGATTCCGATGGCTGCGATTTTTCGATCGCCTCTGTCATCTCGTAACCAGACCCCAGATCGCTCGCAGTATCGTTCGGCATCAATACCAAATTGATTGCAGACAGCAATGAGGGCAGTTTCTATTTCCCGAACGAAACCTACGACATCAAGGCGGTTTGCCAAACGCACTATGGGATAGCCAACGATTTGGCCGGGACCATGCCAGGTGATCTTTCCTCCGCGGTCGACGTCGATAACGGGGGTTCCGTCGCTGGGCCGCTCGTGATCCAAGGTGCGACGGCCGGCGGTGAAGACGGGAGGATGCTGTAGCAGCATCAAAGTGTTGGGACGTGAACCTTCGGCAACTTCGCCATGAACAGTTCGTTGAATCTTCCAAGCCTTCTCGTAATCGATGATTCCGCTATGAGCAAAAGCAATGGGGGAGTCTGCGTGGGCTACTGGCACCCGTATAGCCTAAAGGTAGGCTGGCGTTCTTATCACCTCGGGTACAGGGATAGAGAAATACCTCGGCGAACTCGAAGGAAGGCTCGATAAATCGTGTCCCAGACCACCTCGGAAAGCACCTCAAAGAAGTCAAAAAAACGTTTCCGTCGCCCGTTTTGGGCCGCCCTCCTAGTGATTTTCCTCTGGTTTGGCGCTAGCGGGGTCCTAGGGCCTTTATTTGGCAAACTCACCTCGGTTCAAACAAACGACAACTCCGCTTTTTTGCCCGACAGCGCAGAATCCACTAAGGCCGCGCACGTCATTGAAAAGTTCTCGAGTTCGGCCAACGCGCCGTTGCCCGCTCTCGTTCTCTTAGAGGGAAACGTGAACGTGGCGATATTGGCACAGATCAACGCGTACGCACAGACTTTGCCGCCAACACATATTCAATATGTTGCCAAGTTCAAAGGCTCATTCGATACGGGCATTGCACTATCAAAATATCTGGCTCCCAACGTGCCCTTGGTTGCCTTCCCGTCAAAGGATGGGAAGGCAATTCTTCTGGATATTCCAATCTCGAATACGGGGGTCGGAGTGACCCTGCCTGATGGCAAACCAGTTTTGACTGCGATGATTACAACGATTCGCAGTGAGATGAATGCATGGGCGAAGTCTCATGGTTTTGTTAGTCACGTAACCGGTATCGCCGCGCTTTACAGCGATCTCTTTGGGGCATTCAGCGGAATTGATTCAACTTTGCTTTATGCAACCTTGGGAGTCGTTTCCCTCATTTTGATCCTCGTTTACCGCTCTCCGATTCTATGGATGTTGCCTTTGCTTTCTGCCGTTTTCGCGCTCTCCACCGCAGGGGGCGTCATCTATCTTTTGGCGAAGCATCACGTTATAACACTGGACGGGCAATCGCAGGCGATTCTTTCCGTTCTCGTGCTTGGTGCTGCCACAGATTATGCGCTCCTCCTTATTGCGCGTTATCGGGAGGAATTGCATATACATGAATCTCGATTTGATGCGATGCGTGCTGCATACCGCGGTATTTTTGCACCGATCCTTGCCTCAGGATCTACGGTTGCAATTAGCTTGATGGTACTTCTTATTAGCGACTTATCGAGCAACCGAGGATTGGGACCAGTTGGTGCCATAGGCATTGTTTCAGCAATGATCACGGTGCTGACTCTCCTGCCGGCCATGCTGGTGCTTTTTGGGCGATGGATTTTCTGGCCGCGGATCCCTCATTTTGACCGTGTTGATTCGCAATTGCATGGGATCTGGTCGAAGGTGGGCGCAATGGTGGCTCGTCGACCACGCCAATTGTGGATTGCAACAGCAATTGTCCTGCTTATACTGGTTGGGTTCTCAACCACATTACAAGCAAGAGGTCTATCAACTTCACAATCTTTCACAGCTCGTCCTGAGTCGGTCGTGGGTCAAGACTTACTTCTGAAGCATTTTCCTGGTGGGGAAGGTCAACCCACCCAAATCATCGTGAAGGTTTCTCAGATCAAAGAGGTTTCGACGGCTCTTCTCGGAGTCAAGGGGATCACTGGAGTTCTGCCCTTCCAAGGTCCTGGAGTAGTAACGAGCGGTATGGGCGTTTCGGCCAAAATAGTAGATGGACAGGTGATTCTTGATGCAACCTTAAACCAAGCACCAGATTCGGTTGGCGCGAGAGAATCCATCCCGAGGATTCGCGATGTAGTACATAGGATTGATCCGTCAATTCTTGTTGGCGGCACTTCGGCGATTTATCACGACGTGGATCAAGCATCACGACGTGATAATCGCTTGATCATTCCCATTGTTCTTCTGGTTATCGGGATAATCCTTTCTTTATTACTACGGAGTTTGTTGGCTGCTGGGATTCTTTTAGTAACGATCGTTATGTCCTACGCAGCCACCCTGGGCGTATGCCAATTGGTCTTCCACAACCTCTTCCATTTCCCAGGGGCAGGTACTGCATTTCCGCTTTTTGCATTTATTTTCTTGGTCGCCCTTGGAATTGACTACAACATCTTCCTGATGACTCGAGTGAGAGAGGAGAGCAAGAAAATTGGAACTCGCAAGGGAGTGATTAAAGGGTTAACTGTGACCGGAGGTGTCATCACTTCTGCCGGAGTTGTCTTGGCCGCAACTTTCGCCGTTCTGGGCGTCTTGCCTCTCGTATTTGTAGCCGAATTGGGATTCGCGGTTGGATTTGGTGTTCTGCTCGACACGATCGTCGTTCGTTCACTACTGGTGCCATCTTTGGTTCACGACATCGGATCAAAGATTTGGTGGCCTTCGAAGTTGCGTAACGAATAATGATGAAATCGCTGCGGGTAGGTATCGCCGGTTATGGACTAGCTGGGCGTTACTTTCACGCCCCTTTGCTCAAGGGATGCGGGTTTGACGTAGTCGGCGTGCTTACGAACGATGCAGCACGAGCGCAGCATGCCGTTGAAGATTTTCCAAATGTAAAAATCACGTCGACCATGAATGAATTATTTGCGCTTGGACTCCACCTTCTCGTTGTGGCTTCGGCAAATATCGTCCATGCAGAACAAGCCCTTGCTGGAATCGACGCGGGAGTCCCAGTCGTGGTGGATAAGCCCATGGCCTTGTCATACGAGGAGACGAAGCGGATTGTTGATGCATCGCAAGCGAAGCAAATCCCGGTTACTGTCTTTTTCAATCGCCGGTGGGACAGTGATGCACTCACACTCAAACGGGTTATGCGAGAAGGACTACTTGGAGAAATATTTCGTGTTGATTCTCGATTTGAAAGATTTCGGCCTTCTCTCGTTAGCTCCTCTTGGCGCGAGAAATATTCGCCGCAACAAGGCGGAGGTTTGCTGCTGGATCTTCAGCCACATTTGATCTCGACTGCCCTTGATTGGTTTGGGCCTGCCGAATTGGTCTTTTCGTCCGTGCGTTCAATTCGAGGTGGCGCCGATGACGACTCCCTTCTTGTGCTCAAGCATGAAGGCGGAGTTGATTCCTATCTTTCAGCCAGCGCCATCGCGGGAGCTCCAGGACCAAGGCTTCGCATCAGTGGAAGCGAAGGCGCCTTGATCGTTGAGGAGTTTGATCCGCAAGAAGCGCTTCTGCGTGGCGGGCAATATCCTGAAGGCGGTTCTTGGCGAATGCCCACAACGCAGCGAGCATTCTTGCATCGAGGCAATGAAGTGCAGGAGTTGAAGAGCGAAAATGGAAACTATGCGATCTTCTATGAGTTGGTAGAGGGAGCACTAGCCGGCCGAAATGATTGGCCTGTGAGTACATGGGATGCTCTGGCAGTTGCTTCGATTATTGACGAGGCACGTGCAGGTTCCGTTCGCTAATTCTCCTCGACAAGGGCGGCAAGTGCGGCACCGATGTGCGGGTAATCGAAGGTGAATCCCGCATTAAGCAGAACATCTGGGATGACTTTCTTTGAACCGAGCATTTCACTTGAGAATCCGCCGAAGGCCAATTTGAGAGCCACGGATGGAACCGGAAAGACTGCGGGTCGGTGGAGAGCGCGTGCTAGGGCAGAAGTGAATTCTTGGTTGGTTACCGAGTTTGGTGCAGTGACGTTTACGGGACCGGAAATCGGATTCTCTAGCGCGAAGTTGATCGCCCGATTAACGTCGTGGAGAGTTATCCACGACCACCATTGCTTGCCAGATCCCAATCGTCCGCCGATGCCGAATCTAAATGGTAGAAGCATCTTTCCGAGCGCTCCACCTGTCGGGTCTAAGATCAAGCCCATTCGAAGTTTCACGGTTCTCACATCGCCAGCGAGATCTGCTGCGTTTTCCCACTCGTGACAGACCGCCGCGAGGAAGTCGTCTCCTGCTCTATCTTTTTCGGTTACTGCGCGATTGCCAGTTTCCCCGTACCAACCCATCGCACTTGCAGAAATGAAAACTTTCGGTTTGACGTGTGCAACAGCGTTGGCGATAGCTGTAGTGCCGAGAAGGCGTGAGTTCAAAATCTCGCTCTTATACTTCTTGGTCCAGCGTTTGTCCCCGACACCGGCGCCGGCGAGATGGATAACTGCGTCGACTCCTGCGAGTGCTTCGAGGTCTACGGTTCCGATCTTTGGATCCCAACTTATTTCATCTGGAGCATGAGCGGGGCGACGGACTAACCGTTGCACCGTGTAACCTTCAGATTTGAGATGTCCAACGAGGGTGGTGCCGATGAGACCGGAGGAACCGGTCACGGCGATACGTTGGATGTTGTGCATCAGAGCCCGAGGTCGGCTTCGAAGGCGCCACCTTCTAGTCGCTCCTTCAGAGTTGCCAGGAATCGAGCGGCATCTGCACCGTCGACCACTCGGTGATCGTAGGAGAGCGCCAAATAAACCATGGAACGAATGGCAATAGTCTCACCGCCATCCTCTCCTGGAACTACCATCGGTCGTTTCACAATCGCGCCGAGGCCCAAGATTGCAACTTGTGGCTGATTGACGATTGGTGTGTCAAAGAGTGCTCCGCGACTACCGGTGTTCGTGATGGTGAACGTGCCGCCGCCAAGTTCGTCTGGTGTGATCTTGTTGTCGCGAGTTCTTGCTGCGAGATCTGAAATCTTTCGCGCCACGCCACCCATGTTGAGGTTACCTGCATCATGGATGACCGGTACTAGTAGCCCTCGTTCTGTATCTACTGCGATACCGAGATGCTCGGCAGCGTGATAGGTGATCTGGTCACCTTCGACAGAGGAGTTTACAACGGGGTGCTGCTTGAGGGCTTCGCATGCGGCCACGGCAAAGAACGGGAGGAAAGTCAGTTTCACGCCTTCACGCTCTTCGAATCTTGCCTTCGCCCGATCACGCAAGCGAGCAATTTTGGTGACATCGACTTCAATGACCGTCGTTAACTGCGCACTGACATGAAGGGATTCGACCATACGCGATGCGATTACTTTGCGAAGGCGAGACATAGTGACCGTCTGTCCGCGAAGAGGGGAGCCTTGCGGGGCAGGCGTTCTTGGCGCGCTTGCAGTCGTAGGTAGCACAACAGGTGCAGAAGGAACCACGACGGGGGACACTGGCACCGATGCTGACTGGACATCCTCCTTGCGAATTCTTCCGCCGATTCCGGTGCCAGTGACGTTCGCCAAATTGACGCCAAGTTCTGCCGCAAGCTTTCGCACGAGCGGAGTGACGTAGGCATCGGGCTGGACGACAACAGTTGTTGAAGTGGGGGCCGACTGGACGACAACAGGTGCAACAACTACTGGTGTAACAGTTGCTGGTGCAAGTGAAGCCGGGACAGGTGTCGGCGCGATTGGTTCTGATCCAGCGGTGCCGATTAATGCAAGACGGGCTCCGACAGCAACGGTGGTATCTACTGGGACATCAATGGATAGAAGAGTTCCCGCAACGGGAGATGGTATTTCGGTATCAACTTTGTCCGTTGATACCTCAAGTAGCGGTTCGTCCACTGCTACTGAATCCCCAACGTTTTTGAGCCATCGAGTAACCGTTCCCTCAGAAACTGACTCGCCCAGTGCGGGCATGGAAATCACAGTGCCAGATCCCGTTGCGACAGGAGCAGCAACGACAGGAGCAGCAGGTGTCGCGACCTCGGATGCTTCAGTTGCAATGATCGCAAGTTCTGCACCGACGGCTACGGTTTCGTCTACTCCGACAACTATTTTCGCAACGATGCCCGCGACGGGGGATGGAATTTCAGTGTCAACCTTGTCGGTAGAAACCTCCAAGAGCGGTTCATCCACAGCGACATGATCGCCTTCTGCCTTGAGCCAGCGAGTGACTGTCCCTTCGCTGACGCTCTCACCGAGAGCTGGCATGGTTACTGAAAATGTCATTGCCTTTTTCTCCTCTTGATCATCCGTTGAAATAGGTCCTGGTCACTAGCCGTGGGCGTGAAGTGGCTTCCCTGCAAGTGCCATATGTGCTTCACCCATCGCTTCGGACAAAGAGGGGTGTGCGTGAATGAGCGAGGCAACATCGCTAGCGTTTGCTTCCCAATTGAAGATCAGTTGCGCTTCGGCAAGCAACTCGCCGACCCGAGCACCCACCATATGGACTCCAAGGATTTGGCCCTCCTTCTCTGCCACGAGCTTGACCGAGCCTGCCGTGGCGAGAATCTGTGCTTTCCCATTTCCTGCGAGGTCATAACTCACTTCGACTACGTCGTAGCCTTTTTCCTTCGCTTGTGCCGTGGTCAAACCGACTGAGGCGACTTCTGGATCCGAGTACGTAACTCGTGGAACCCCAGCGTAATTTATCGGCCGCGGGTTCAATCCGGCGATTTCTTCCGCGACGAGGATGCCTTCTGCAAAGCCGACGTGGGCTAATTGCAAGGTCGGTATTAGATCCCCAACGGCCCAGATGCCTGGAACGTTTGTTCGGCACTGATCATCCACGGTGACATATCCGCGCTCCATGGCGATTCCCTGCTCTTCGTAGCCAAGGTTTGCAGAAACTGGCCCACGTCCGACCGCAACTAGGAGGAGGTCTGCGGTGAATTCTTTTCCATCTTCCAATGTGACGCTGACATTGTCTTCAGTGACCTTGGCTGATGCGAACCTAACTCCGAGTTCGAAATTGATTCCACGTTTGCGGAAGGCACGCTCAAGCTGCTTGCTCGAGCTCTCATCTTCAAGTGCCACAAGGTGGGGCAAGGCCTCGACAATTCGCACGTCAGCGCCAAAAGACTTCCAGACAGAGGCGAATTCACAGCCAATGACGCCTCCTCCGAGGACGATTACGGAGGCCGGGACGTACTCTAGCGTCAGTGCATGGTCGCTTGTGATTACTCGCTTGCCGTCAATTTCCAAGCCGGGAAGCGAACGGGCGTATGAACCGGTGGCTAGGAGAACATTCTTTCCGACGTATTTTTCGCCGTTAACTTCGACTGTGTTGGGTGAAACTAAACGGCCGTGTCCTTGCACGAACGTGATATCTCGCGACTTCACCAATCCCTGCAAACCTTTGTGGAGTCGGTTAACGACGCCGTCTTTATATGCATTTACGGCCGGCATATCCATGGAGAGGAATTGGGCGTTGACACCGAAATGGCTTGCCTCACGCGAGTTGTCCGCGATCTCGCCGGCATGGAGGAGCGCCTTTGTCGGAATACAGCCGCGATGTAAACATGTGCCTCCGAGTTTGTCTTCTTCGATAAGTACTACTGATAACCCCAGTTGTGCGCTTCGTAATGCGCACGCATACCCACCGCTACCGCCACCTAGGACAACAAGATCGAATTCAGCCACTATTAACCTTTCGAGAAGGAGCCCTCATTCTGCCAGCGTTTTGGGAGTGCGTTGACCTTGAAGGCCAACCATTCCCCATCCCTCCTGCTTCTCTCCTAAATGACTGCATTTTCGATAAATCGGATGAGAGTACGCATGGCGATACCAGTTCCGCCTTGAGGCGTGTAACCGAAGGCCCCGGTCTGGTTATAGGCAGGGGCGGCGATATCCAAGTGGAGCCATGGGAGTTGGCTGGGAACAAATTCCTGAAGGAAGAGTCCTGCTACCAGCATCTTTCCCATGTTCTCGCCCATATTGGCCAGATCGGCAACGGGGGATTCCAAGGAGGGGCGCATCTCCTCGGGAAGAGGCATGGGCCAGAAAGATTCACCGCTCTCTTTGGCAGCTGTGAGAAAACGTTGCGAAATCTCCTCATTATTGGTCATCACCGCACTGGTTCGAGTCCCCAAGGCGATGCTTTGCGCTCCAGTAAGGGTGGCTACGTCGATGATGCCGTCCAACTCCTTCTCCTGGCACGCTCTGACAATCGCATCAGCGAGGATGAGCCTGCCTTCGGCATCGGGATTGAGGACTTCTACTGTCTTGCCCCCATAGATCGTGAGGATGTCCCCGGGCCTAGTTGCCGTATCGCTGACCATGTTCTCGGCCAGCGGCGCCCACGTATGAATGGCAATGGGCAATTTTAACCTGGCGATCGCCAATGTTGCGGCACAGGCGGCTGCAGCACCAGCCATATCCGACTTCATCGCCTCCATCCCTAGACCGGGCTTGAGATTGAGGCCTCCCGTGTCGAAAGTGATTCCCTTGCCGACAAATGAGAATTTCTTTTTCGCGCCTTTAGGAGTGTAGGAAATATGCACCAGTCGCGGGGGATTGACGGAGCCCTGTCCAACTCCGATGATCCCGCCAAATCCTTGCGCCTGCAGTTGTTTCTCGTTGAGAATGGTGATCTTCAGCCCTGCTTTTTCTCCACCAGCTTTCGCGACGGCTTTCTTCATGGCATCGGCAAAAGAGACGGGGTGTAGGTGACTCGGTGGGGTGTTGACCAGATCTCGAACCATCGACGTGTACTCGCCAATAACAATGGCGCGATAGGGGATGGATTTTGCATCCGCTGACTTTGCAAATGAAGTATGAACTGTGATGGAAGTAACAGGTGATTTCTGATTGCCCTTTGTCTTTCCTTTGAACTCGTCAAATGCATATGAACCCAGGACTGCACCTTCTGCGATCGCCCCCACTGATAGAAGATTGGGAGTCGGCAACGAATAAGCAACAGTTTCGTTTCCCGCCAGCGAACGCGTTGCCGCGCCTGCAGCACGTCGAAGAGCCTCATGCGGATACTTGCGTGATGCTCTACCAAGACCAGTAAAAACAAGAAGTTGGAAGCCTGCGGCAGGTATTTTAACAACCTCATCGGGCCTACCGGATGCGCCCATGGTCTTGAGCAATTCCAGCAGCGGCTTGGTGTCCAATGCCAGATCCCCTGATTCGATAACAAGTGATGGCTTTTTTCCTTCTTCAAAGGCCAGGCCGACTACAAGAATCCCTTTTCTTGCCACACCATCTGCCAGAGTTACCTTCACCACGCCTCCTTTGGTTCAGCATTTATTTCAAAACAACAGCCTAGGCGATAGGTTGACTACATGAAACATTCACCCCTGCATCAACAACATGTCGATCGTGGCGCCAAGATGGCGGATTTCGGGGGATGGCTTATGCCCATCGATTACCCGGATACCGGCACCCTTGTTGAGCATGCCGCGGTCCGCGAACGTGTCGGGATATTTGACGTCTCCCATCTGGGCAAGGCTTCAGTCAAGGGGCCCGGCGCTTTGGATTTCCTTAACGGAGCTGTTACAAATGATCTAAATCGCATATCCGATGGGCAAGCGCAGTACACGATGCTCTGCAACTCCCAAGGGGGAGTGATCGACGATCTCCTCGTCTATCGAAATAGCCCTGAAGATCTATTCCTGGTTCCCAACGCGTCAAATACAACAGATGTTGTAGCCGCATTGCGAGGCCTAGCCGATCCGACAATCGACATCGTGAACTTGCACGAAGATTTCGGTGTTATCGCCCTTCAGGGTCCCAAGTCTGGGGAGGTTCTGCGCTCCCTTGGTGTTGATACAAATCTGGACTACATGAGCTTCGCCCACGTCAATATCGCCGATATCAGTGTAATCCTCTGTCGGACTGGCTATACAGGCGAGCTTGGGTTTGAAATCCTCCCATCATGGAGAGGCGCGCTTCCCATCTGGAATGCCATGGTTGAAGCAATGAAGCCTTTCGACGGGGTTGTCTCTGGCTTAGGCGCCCGTGACACTTTGCGAACTGAAATGGGCTACCCGTTGCATGGTCATGAACTTTCCGTCGATATAACGCCGGTGCAGGCCAATGCAAATTGGGCTGTGGGTTGGAACAAGCCTCACTTCACGGGCTCGGATGTCCTTCGAATTGAACGTAGCGAAGGGGTATCTCGAAAGCTGCAGGGGCTCAAATGCGTCGGAAGAGGAATCCCACGATCGCACATGGTGGTCAAGTCCATGGATGGCGTTGTTGTAGGTGAGGTGACCAGCGGGACTTTCTCCCCGACGTTGAAAGAAGGAGTTGCCCTCGCACTGATCTCACCCAGTTATGTTGTGGGAGATCATCTCCTTATCGACGTACGCGGAAAAGATTGTGAAGTCGAAGTGGTCAAACTTCCCTTTGTTGCCTCACACGTTCGATAAGAGCAGATCGGCTGGCTCGGAACTCAATTGGCGTCAGAAATGATGCACGTCTTTTCGTTCGACGCATCGCAAAAAGAACAGCAGGTCCGGTGATGACCGTTAGCACCGACGTGACGAATGCTCGCGGAACATCCCATGCCATGGATGAGGCAAAGTGATAGATCAGAAATCTATGCACATTCATTGCGATGCTGGCACCGGGCACGTAAGAGAGTTGTGTCTGCGAACCCAGGGCCCAAGGCCAGAACTGCAGATCCATCAGCAATCCAAAAATGAGCGAAGCAAAAATCCCATAGAGGCCCAGGACGGCAATTTCCGTTTTACCTCTTATACGCAGTCTGCCCACATGCTGAGGTAGCAGTCCTGCACCTAGTCCGACCCAGCCAGCGGCAAACATTTGGTAGGCCAGCCAGGGGCCAAACCCTCCGGTGATAAATGCTGAAACGAACATCGCCAGAATTCCCAAGATAAAACCGAAAGATGGACCGAAAACTCGTGCGCTCAGAATCAATACGAACCACATCGGTTCGATTCCCACGGCGCCGGCACCCATCGGGCGAAGAGCTGCCGTCAGAGCCGCGAGCACACCAAGCAGTGCGACTGATTTGGCGTCTAGGCGCTGGTCGCTGATCTCAACAATGAGCACCGCCAACGCCGCGGGCACGCCCACCAAGGAAAATATTTGATTGTTTAGGTGATGTGCAGACGAGTGGGCATTCAAGAAGAAAGGCCAGAGAAAACAGTAAGCGCTGATCGTGGAAGCGATGACAAGAACTACGAGCGAGCGAAGTCGGAAGGTGTAAATACCTGCTGTGGTGCTCATCGCTTGGTGTATACCGCTGCAACGACGTCCTTAACTCTGAGCCAAGGCGCTGGGGACATGATTTTGGCAACTTGCGGTGCAAAGGCCGGAGAGGAAAGGAGGACGTCGATGGTCGGTCCATCAGCGACGACATCTCCATCGGCGATGAATATGGTGCGAGTTGCCAACTCGGCAACTAGTTCGACGTCGTGCGTGGCAACGAGGGTTGTACAACCTTTAACTGCGAATTCTCGCAGGGTCGCAATAAGGGAATTCTTAGCCGCGTAGTCAAGTCCTCGAGTGGGTTCATCCAGAATCAGGACTTTCGGTTTCGCGGAAAGTATAACGCTCAAAGCCAATGCCAGTCTTTGACCTTCTGAAAGATCTCTCGGGTGCGTTTTACTAGAAATTCCAGGAACAAATTTCTCTAGCAATCCAAAGGTTTCCCCTTCATTGACTCTATTGTCTTTATCTGCGGCGCGGCATTCCGCGAGGACACTTTGTCCGTAGAGAAGATCACTTGGCTCCTGTGGAATGAAACCGATGGTCTTGGTTCGCTCATTGCCATGCAGTTCGAGGGGATTGATTCCGCCGACCGATATTCCTCCGCGGTTAACTTTCAGGATTCCCGCAATGGCGCGCAGGAGAGAACTCTTGCCAGCGCCATTGCGTCCCATTATTGCCACAATCTCGCCAGCTTTGATCGCTAAGGAAATGTCTCGAAGTGCCGGTGCTGATCCGTAGGAATGGGAAACCTTGTCTACGATCACAACTTCACGCGCTGTTGGCGTTTGTATGGGTGCGGGTGGAACATCGATTTTACTAAGGTCAGCCCTTAGGTTCTCCGTAACTCGTCTCATGTCCCGAACACTCAAACTAATGTCTGGCAGGTTCAAGGCGCGGCCTAATTCGATAATTGGGGGTGCAATATCAGAGGATTTGAGAACCTCTTGAGGCGTACCTATCAATGTTTGCCCGTCGCCTTTTATGTGGATGATTCGATCTGCGAATTGAATGACTCTTTCAAGTTTGTGTTCGGAGAGGATGACCGTAAGTCCTAAGTCATGTACGAGGCGATGAACTATTGAGAGAACCTCCTCTGCTGCGATCGGGTCCAGTGCACTGGTGGGTTCATCCAGTACCAGAATCTTTGGATGCATGACAAGTGCGCTGCCGATCGCAACGCGTTGCTGTTCACCGCCGCTGAGGGTCGCAATTGATCTGTCCCGAAGATGGGCAAGGCTAAGCTGATCGAGAACTTCTTCAACTCGCTTGCGCATGACATCAGGTGCAAAATTAAGTGTTTCCATTCCGAAAGCAAGTTCCTCTTCGACGATATCGGTAACAAATCCATTGAGCGGATTCTGACCGACGATTCCTACAAGATGGGCGAATCCTCCGGGCTTCACCTCTCGCGTGGAAATTCCGTTGACGCTGATATCGCCAGCGAGTATTCCTCCTGTGTGATGGGGGACTAGACCATTGACCAGGCGAAGGAGCGAAGATTTTCCACTTCCGGTCGAGCCCATGACCAACACAAGTTCGCCTTCAGCAACGGTGAAGGTGAGATCTTCAAGTATTGTTTTTGTGGACGTGGGATAAATCAGCGAGACGCCAGAGAAGACGATCATGCAGTCGCCGCCACTCCTTGAGTGCTGATCTTTTGTGAAGGCACTACTACCAGGGCAACGAGCACTGCCGCTAGCATCATGATGGGGTGTACGACTGCGATGACGGCACTGGAGCACAGTAAATATTCGGATACACGCCAAGAATTGGGACGATACTTCGATCGCTTCCGACTAAACCCATATCCGCGGGAGTCCATTGCTGCTGCCAGGTCCAACGAACGGGCCAAGGCGTCCTCAAGCAAGGGAAGTGCCAAGCGTCGCCAGGCTGACAGTCCGCGATTGTTTTGACCGCGTAATCTCTGTGCTTGCCGAATTCTTGCCGAACTCGATACCAACTGGGGAAGAACCGAGGTAGCGATCACAACTGCAACGCCGAATTCATAGACCATGACAGGCAATGATCGAAGGAGGCGGTGCGGACTAGCCAATGATGCGGCTGCGCCAAGCAAAGCGATAATTGCGGCCAGCATTATTCCGTCGTGCGCCGTGGCCATCAGGCGCTCTGCCGTCACGGCCCCTCCTATTCGAATTCCCGGCATCCACGTTGGAAGGGGAATTTGAGGAATCGTAAAGAGAGTGCTGCCTGCACTAGGGACGCCGATAAGAATTCCTGTGAGTGTCCGTATTCCTATGACCCAGATTCCAACTTTAAGAGACCACTGAAAACTTCTGGACCACGGTGCATCCTCAGATTTTCTCACGACCACAATCGCAACTGCACCCACCGTAGTCAGCGCAAGCGGAATGGAACTCGCTTTTGCAATACCTATTGCAATGGAGCCAGCCCATATCCACCAAGCCAGTGGGTGCAGCACGCGATTCAACGGAGAGCTATTTCTTCGGGATGAGAGCAGAAGGGGTAGTTACCTCAGCGCCGCACTCCTTGGCCGGATAGTTACTGAAGGCACAGATGAACCCAGAGGCTTGGGTGCGCACCTTCACAACTTGTGAGAGCACATCTACACCAACTGCGTTCTTGCCGACGACTATGCATTTTGTAAAGCTGCGCGGCATCGATTCGCCTTTGGGTCGGAGAAAGGCGCTACCGAAGTCAACGACGAGGCCGATTCTTTTCTTTCCCGCGGGGACATTTTTCACGAGCCCGCAGATTCGAGCGAAATTCGGAGCCAGACGCGGGGTGGCGGCATCGGGAATGCTGTCACTGCTAAACGTAAATGCCCAACCCTCCACTGATCCGTCGGCAATGGGAACTGTAGGACCTGTCATGGCCATGGTCCAGATCTTTGCGCCAGGGGCCGCTTGAAAATAACCCCAATAGCGGTATCCCTTTTCGGCTGCGTTGGCAGAGGGGGTAATGATCGATGAAAGTATGGCAACGAGTGCCATGAGTAGAACGGATTGTTTATAAATATTCTTCACTGATGAGTCTCTCTTTAGGGAGTCTCACAGGGCGGTCCTTGAAAAACGCTTACACAATAAAGAAGTCGTTCGAAAGTGTCTCGAACGACTTGGCTATCGGAGCAAACATTTCTGTTTGGACTTATCGCCCCGCAAACCTCGGCGGGTGGTGTCGATGTCGAGCCCCTGGCCAGGTAATCCGACTTAGCAGTAGATCACTGCTTTACGGTTGCGGGTCAGCGCCGGACTTTCACCGGACTTCCCCTGGGCGCAAGAACATATTAAGTTGTAGGCACACCAAACCATAACCACCAACACTTAGCAACACGGCACGCTTTGAGGAGAAAATCCATGGAATACCGTCGTCTAGGTAGTTCAGGCATGTACGTATCGGAGATTTCCTATGGCAACTGGATCACTCACGGCTCTCAGGTGGAATTGGCCAGCGCAATCGCCTGCGTGAAGACTGCCCTTGATCAGGGGATAACGACCTTTGACACTGCGGATGTGTACGCTCAAACAAAGGCCGAGAAGGTTCTTGGCAAAGCGCTCAAAGGTGTTCGCCGTGAGTCCTATGAACTTTTCACCAAGGTCTACTGGCCTACCGGTCCTGGCAAGAACGATCGTGGGCTATCACGCAAGCACATCATGGAATCTTGTAATGCATCTCTCAAAAGACTTGGCACCGACCGAATTGATCTTTACCAAGCACATCGCTTCGACTACGAAACTCCGCTTGAGGAAACACTGAGTGCCTTCGATGACCTCATCCGTCAAGGCAAAGTGCACTACATCGGAACATCTGAGTGGAAGGCACGTGAAATAGAGGCGGCTCTTAAGATTCAAGACGCGCATGGATACAACCGGTTCGTATCCAATCAGCCTCAGTACTCGATGCTCTGGAGAGTGATAGAGCAAGAGGTTGTTCCGATGTCGCTGCGCGAGGGGATCGGCCAAATTGTCTGGTCGCCGATTGCCCAAGGTGTCCTTACGGGAAAGTACAAACCGGGGAAGAAGGCCCCCACTGGTTCGCGGGCCACCGATATGAAGAGTGGCGCTGCAATGATTTCGCACTGGTTGCGAGATGACGTCCTCAACGCGGTAGCAGATTTGAAGCCGATCGCTAACGAAGTTGGTCTGACCCTTGCTCAGCTCGCCGTTGCCTGGGTATTGCAGAACAAGAATGTTTCCTCTGCAATAATGGGGGCGACCAAACCGGCGCAGGTGAAAGAGAACATCAAAGCATCTGGTGTGAAACTTGCCCCGGAGACTATGCGTTCAATAGATCGGGTACTAGGAATGCTTCCTGTGACCGATCCCTCGCTTAACGAGAGCCCAGATCCGAGGCCTTAAGGCTTCTTCTTTCCAGGAACCATTTGTGGTTTTGGCGCGCGCAATCTACGAAGTTGCGTGGATCGCGTCCACGCGTACATGCCCAAGCCTTTGGTAGGCGCTTGCGGGAATCGAATCGCAACTTCACGCTTGATCCGACGTGTCAACAAGAACCAATCCACTATCGCACTGAGCATAATGAAGTACATCAGCAGGACTGCAACGACCTGCAATTTAGGCATGCGCGAGACAACTAGGACCACGAACAACATGGGGAGGAAAAATTCGCCTACCGAACGACGCGCATCCACTGTATCTCGAACGAAGCGACGCACGGGGCCGCGATCACGGGCAGGCAATGCGTTCTCCTCCCCGCGCATGTACGCGGCTCGAGTCTGTGCGCGTTGTTCACGGATTTGCCCTTTCTGCTGTGAACGCTCTGCTTTATTCTTGGCCGGGGCTAGAGAGTTAACTACGCGCTTTGCCTCAGCGTCTTTGCGCTTGGGGGTCGGGCGTCCTTTGTTTTCGGGTGCTGCGTCGCTCATGTGGGCGACTATAGAGCCCGGCCGAGAATTACGGTAATGCGAGCATGCGCTCCAGGGCGATTTTGGAATATTTGGCTATTTCTGGCTGGACTTGAATCTGATTGACCACGAGGCCATTGACGAGTGATTCCATGATCCAGACCAGGTGCGGTAGGTCGATGCGATTCATTGTCGAGCAGTAGCAGACCGCCTTATCTAGGAAGACAACCGTCTTATCTGGGTGAGTTCTGGCCAACCGCGTGACCAGGTTCAATTCAGTTCCGATCGCCCACGCGGAGCCGGCGGGAGCCGCCTCAATCGTTTTGATGATCATCTCGGTGGAGCCGACGACGTCAGCCGCGGCGACTACTTCATGCTGACATTCTGGATGCACGAGGACTTTGACCCCGGCGATTCGATCGCGCACTTCATTCACACTATCGATGGAGAAGCGGCCATGGACCGAGCAGTGTCCGCGCCAGAGGATGATCTTGGCCTGGCGTATTTCATTCTCGGTGAGGCCGCCCATTGGTTTCCACGGATTCCATAGAACGCAATCCTCAAGGGTCAATCCGAGTCCTAGCACCGCGGTGTTTCTGCCCAGATGTTGGTCTGGAAGGAAGAGAACTTTATCTCCCTGCTCCAGCGCCCAATTCATCGCGCGTTTTGCATTTGAAGAGGTGCAGACTGTTCCGCCGTTTTTTCCCGTGAAAGATTTGATGGCGGCCGATGAATTCATGTAGGTCACGGGAATTGTCGCGTCAGCCAGGCCAAGTTCTGTAAGCACCTTCCAACACTCATCGACTTGGCTTGCCGTTGCCATGTCGGCCATGGAGCAACCAGCTGCGAGATCGGGAAGGATTACCTTCTGTTGTGTCGACGTCAGTATGTCGGCGCTCTCGGCCATGAAGTGAACGCCGCAGAAAATGATGTACTCGGCCGTGGGTGAAGCAGCTGCAGCTTGAGCAAGTTTGAAAGAGTCGCCCGTAATGTCGGCAAAGGCAATGACTTCATCTCTTTGATAATGATGGCCGAGTATGAGGGCTCTATCGCCGAGGGCCGCCCGTGCTGCTCGTGCTCTCTCCACTAGGGAAGGGTCGCTCGGGGAGGGAAGCTCGCCAGTACATGAGACTCCCCGTTCGCTCTCAAGGTCGGATTCACGCCCAAGGAGTAACAGATCTGTCAGTGCCATGGTCATATTCTGTCCGCTTCTGGGCTTTCGTGCGAGTAGGCTTCTCCTTGCACGTTACTAAGGAGAGATTACATGAGCACAGATACCCAGAGTCCAGCCACGACGATTCTTCTCACCGATGCTGCTGCAGGCAAAGTTGCTGCACTCTTGGCCCAAGAGGGACGCGATGATTTAGCCCTGCGTGTTGCCGTGCAACCTGGTGGGTGCTCGGGTCTTCGATACCAGCTCTACTTCGATGACCGGAATCAGGACGGGGACGTAACACATGTCTTTGGCGCCGTGAAGGTGGTAATCGACAAGATGAGCGATCCTTATCTGGCCGGTGCGACCGTCGATTTCGTCGACACGATCGAGAAGCAAGGGTTCACTATTGATAACCCCAATGCCGGAGGTTCTTGTGCTTGTGGAGATTCATTCCATTAATTCGTTCAAAATAAAACTTCTGCGAACATTAAGGCACCGATGAAGATAGGTGTTGCTGGGTCGGTGGGTCGAGATCATTTGATGACGTTTCCCGGAAAGTTCACTGATTCCCTCGTTGCCGACTCTCTTGAAAAGATATCTCTGTCGTTCCTTGTCGACGGATTAGATATTCGCCGAGGAGGGTGCGCGGCGAATATTGCTTTCGGCATGGGGGTTCTAGGACTTAACCCGATACTCATCTCCGCGGTAGGCAAAGACTGGCAAGACTATGAAGCCTGGCTTACTCGCCACGGAGTCGACACCTCCCACGTTCTGGTTTCCCAGACATTGCACACCGCTTTGTACATGGTCACAACGGATACTGAACTCAATCAGATCGCTTCGTTCTTTCCTGGCGCAATGAGTGAGGCTCGAGATATCGAGCTCCAACCGATTATGGATAAGACCGGCACATTGGATTTGTTGGTGATTTCCCCTGATGATCCTGAGGCTATGCTGCGGCACTCTGAGATCGCACGGGAACAAGGGATTCGCTTCGCGGCTGACCCTTCCCAGCAAATGGCTCGTATGGACGGCCGCGAAATTAAGAAACTTATTGAAGGTGCCGCCTACCTTTTCATGAACGAATATGAGTTGGCACTTGCATGTCAGAAGACTGGGTGGACCGAGGCCGAAATTCTTGATCAAGTAGAAGTTCGAATCGTGACGCTGGGCTCACAGGGCGCCAGAGTAGAAGAGAAGGGCAGACCGACTATCACTGTCGGAACTGCCAAGGAAAAAGGAAAAGTTGATCCCACCGGAGTCGGCGATTCATTTAGATCGGGTTTTATCGCCGGTCTGGCCTGGGGATTAGGCCATGAAAGATGTGCCCAAATGGGCTCGATGCTGGCCACGTATGTCATCGAAACAAAAGGAACTCAGGAATACAGATTTACGCGAGAAGAGTTTCTAGCACGTTTTAATGAGGCATTCGGGGACGAGGCGGCACGTGATGTGAGTGAACACCTAGTCCACTTTGGATTTAGTAATTAAAAATACATTCGGACTTTTTACTTCGACTTGATTTCCTGTCATACGGGCCCATGCTCGCAAATCCAATTCGGTAGCTGGATCATCGGCCAGAAGGCGAATTGATTCACCGGCAACGACGGATTTGATCTCCTTGCCAACAGCAATGATCGGCAACGGGCACCTCATCCCGAGGCAGTTCACTTCCTTCATGCCGAACGAAGATCTGTAACCGCAGCCTCTATCGCCTTAGCCAAGTCTGCGACTTGCGAAGCGGTGGAATCGCGATGGAGGGTGATACGAATATTTCCGTGAGTCAACACGCCCATTTCTGCCAGGACATGGCTAGGTTGAAGATCTTCTGCGGTACACGCTGACCCAGAATCCACGGCGAAACCGGATACTTCCAGGCGCCTTAGAAGTTCCTCTCCTTCCACATAGAGAAATGAAAAAGATGTTATGTGGGGAAGTGATTGGTCGAGATTTCCAGCGATATCGCACTGCGAGATTGAGGAAGAGATGCGCTCTCGGAGCTCATGGCTCAGGATTCGCAGGCGCTGTACTTCGCCCTCTTCGTTCTCCTGCCACTCCTCCAGAGCAACGGCGGCAGCGATGGTCAGAGGCAGTGAGGCCGATTGCGGTGTCCTGGTGCTGCCTAGATGAGGCAGCGGGTTCTTCCAGCTAACCTGACTATTGATCGCCAGGATGCCCACTCCTTGGGGGCCTTGCCAGGATCGCGCTTCGAAGAAAGCACTGTGCCAACGTGAGGGAAGTGGCACGCGTGTGCCTGCCGATGTGAAATCCGCGGCAATGCGCATTAGGCCAGCATTAGCGATGAGAGCCTCGACGTCTTGAACCACACCAGTTTCTCCGTTGGCGATCTGCAGAGCCAGGACGCCTTCGCTTTTCGCGTGGGCCTGCAAGCTGGTAGGTGCGATTCGCCCCGAAGCTTGCACGCAAAGTTCGGCAACTTTCTGCCTTGACCTGGCGAGGGCGATGATCTCTTTCCGGTCGACCACGGAGTACGCCAGGAGGTCTTGCGGCCCAAGCAGTCCGGCAATCGAATAGAAATGCCCCAGCGCAGGCTCGCCCAGAATTTCGATTTCATCTGGTCGAAGCCCCAAGTGGTGGCCCAGAGAGGCCAAGGCCCCATCTTTTAGGACCCGTGCCTTAGCCGCTGAATGGGCGAGTTTGCGGGGGTCACCCCACCCTTGGTCAAAGGCTTCGCCTAGGGCCTGGCGCGCCTTGGGCGCGAGGGGGGATTCGGCCAGAAAATTGGTTGTGATATGAGCCACCTGATGAAGGCTACCCCCACTGACCAACGAGCATGAAATGCCCCACTATCCTTTGCCCATGCCTTTGGAGCCTCGCCGTCCTCGGTCCCGCAAGGGACTCAAACTCGTCCTCCTTGCCCCTTTACTTCTTGCCTTAACCTCATGCGCCAAAGTTTCAGGATTGGGTTACAAGGAAGGTCTTTCCAGCGTCAATGACACGTCCCTTCCTCTCTGGCAGGGAGCATGGATCACTGCCGGAATAGTCGGGGTTTTCACTGCCGGCCTCATTTTGTGGGCCGCAATTTTTCATCGCAAAAAGAATGATGAATTTCCTAAGCAGAGTCAGTACCACATCCCGATTGAAGTGGCATATACGATCATCCCCTTTATTATTGTGGCAGTCCTCTTTGCATATACGGCGCGAGATGAGTCGCGTATTACTAATAAGTCATCGGTCGCAGTGATGCATGACATCACCGTCAACGGAATGCAATGGTCATGGCAATTTACCTATCCCGAAGCTGGAACAGGTTCAAACGCTACGATCACAGGAACCCCACAACAGCGTCCGATCCTGTACATCCCTCAAGGAGAGCGTGTTCGTTTCACACTCACTTCCAGCGACGTCGACCACGGATTCTGGATTCCTGCGTTCATGATTCAGATGCAGAATCTGCCAGGCGTAACAAATCATCTGGAATTCACGGCCAATAAACTCGGCGATTACCCCGGCCGGTGCAACATCCTATGCGGACGCGACCACTCACTCATGCAATTCACCGCACGGGTGGTTACACCGGCGCAATACCGGGATTACGTCAATTCGTTGAAGGCGAGTCAATCATGACAACAGTTGCACATCCACCCCGTACCTCGGCCACGAAGGCTCCGGTCCAACCATCTCGCAAGGGAAGCCAGTTCGTTAAGTGGATCACTTCCACCGATCACAAGACGATCGGCTATATGTACCTGATCACTTCTTTTTCTTGGTTCCTCATCGGCGGGATCCTTGCTCTTATGCTCCGAGCAGAACTCACTCGTCCAGGCTTGCAATTCTTTAGCAATGAGCAATACAACCAAATCTTCACGATGCACGGCACGATCATGCTTTTGCTGTTTGCAACACCGCTATTTGTGGGCTTTGCCAACGTCATCATGCCGCTGCAGATTGGTGCAGCAGACGTCGCGTTTCCGCGTTTGAACATGATGTCCTACTGGTTGTACCTCTTCGGTGGCACCATGGCGTTTGCGGGTTTCCTAAGTCCCGGGGGAGCGGCATCCTTTGGATGGACCGCTTATGCACCACTTTCAAATTCGCAGTTCTCGCCAGGAATCGGCGGAGACCTCTGGGTAATGGGTCTGGCCCTTGGTGGCCTCGGCACAATTCTCAGTGGCGTGAATTTCATTACAACCATCTTCACGATGCGTGCTCCCGGAATGACGATGTTTAGAATGTCGATCTTCAGTTGGAATATTCTTCTTACATCTATTCTTGTTCTGCTTGCCTTCCCACCCCTTGCGGCTGCCTTCCTCGGTCTTGAATCGGATCGACTATTCGGCTCTCACATATTTGATCCGGCCAACGGCGGAGCCATGTTGTGGCAACACCTCTTCTGGTTCTTCGGCCACCCCGAGGTTTATATTCTGGCTCTGCCGTTCTTTGGAATTGCAACGGAGATTCTTCCTGTTTTTAGCCGCAAGCCAATCTTCGGTTACAAGGGCCTGATCGCGGCGACCATTGCGATCTCCGCTCTTTCAGTTTCGGTATGGGCTCACCATCTCTTTGCGACAGGTCAAGTTCTCTTGCCGTTCTTCTCGTTCATGACATTTCTCATCGGTGTTCCCACGGGCGTGAAGTTCTTCAATTGGATCGGCACGATGTGGCGTGGCTCAATTACATTCGAGACACCGATGCTTTGGATTGTCGGATTTCTCATCACCTTCCTCTTCGGTGGTTTGACCGGAATTATTCTGGCTTCCCCTCCTCTGGATTTCGCGGTCTCTGCTTCCTATTTCGTTGTTGCCCACTTCCATTACGTTCTCTTCGGTACAGTGGTGTTCGCGATGTTCGGAGGCTTCTACTTCTGGTGGCCTAAGATGACGGGTCGCATGCTCAATGAGCGCTTGGGCAAAATTCACTTCTGGATGACTTTTTTTGGCTTCCATTTGACATTCCTTATCCAGCACTGGTTGGGCATCAAGGGGTTCCCACGTCGCTATGCGGACTACCTGCCAACTGATGGCTTCACCTTCATGAACGAGGTCTCCACTGCGGGGGCAGCATTGCTAGCGGCCTCCATGATTCCTTTCGCGATCAACGTGTGGATCACCCGGAAATCACCTATGGTCAATGTAGATGACCCATGGGGCTACGGTGCATCACTTGAATGGGCGACGTCGTGTCCGCCGCCTCGACATAATTTCACCTCCATGCCACGCATCCGAAGCGAGCGTCCCGCTTTTGATCTCCATCATCCGCACATAAAGACAGAGGGGCATTAACTTAAATGAAAGCGTCATTTCGCCTTTTTCTCGGGTTAGCATTCTTCTATTTTGTGCTAGCTGCTAGTTACTACTTCGTTGGTGGTGAAGCTGTTGGAATCACCGCCCTGACGCTCAGTGGCGGACTTGCCGGTCTTGTCGGTTTTTACATGTGGTATTCAAGCCGACGAATTCCTCATGTGCTTCCAGAAGATAATGAAGTCGGCGAGATTGCAGACGGTGCGGGAGAACTTGGTTTCTTTAGCCCGCATTCATGGTGGCCATTGCCCGTTGCCGCGTTCGCCTGTGTTGCGGGGTTGGGGCTGATTATCGGATGGTGGCTAACTTTTATTGGTGTGGGCGGCCTTTTGATGAGCGTTATTGGCTTTGTCACCGAATACGAGCATCCAGTGAAGACGACTTCTGCTCATTAGCCTTTAATTAAGACTGCTGGTTCATCGACCAGAGTGTCCAGATGTGAGTTCGAACGGTGCGTGGCTGGCGCAAAATCGTAATAATTTGGAAGGCGACATCTTCAGGACGCAGGTAATCAGAAAGTGCTGGATCACCCGCGATCCGTCCGGAGCCAATAGCAAATTCGGTATCAGTTCCAGCAGGGCACACTAGAGCCACTCTCACGCCCCTTTGGCGCAGTTCGCGATCAAGGCCCCCGGCTAGTCCGACTTGGGCATGCTTTGTGCCCGAATAGATTGCTTCATCGCCTCCACTTCGAAAGCCGGCAACCGAGGAGACGATGATTACATCCCCTTCTCCTTTTTCAAGCATGGTTGGAAGAGTTGCCCGAATGACATGAACGGTGCCTTCGAAGTTGGTACGGATCATGCGATTTACTTCTTCATCATCGTAATCGAGGATGGACCCGTACATTCCAATTCCTGCATTTGCAACAACGGCGTCTATGGTCCCGAAACGGCCCTTGGCTTCTTCGGCAATAAGGCGAGAGATCACAGGATCAGCGCAGTCTCCCGCAACGAATACGGCGTTCTCGGGTCCTAACTCGCGGACAAGTTCCTCGAGGCGGCCTTCATTGCGGGCGTTGAGGACGACCTTGACTCCCATGTCGACCAACTCGCGTGCGGTCGCCGCACCCATTCCTGCTGTTGCGCCGGTAATAACGACGACTGACCCGCTGATGTCTCTGAGTTCATATGTCATACGGTGATCTTAGCCGCGCTAGGACCTCTTACCTAAGCGAGGAGATGTACTTGATGTAATCATCAGCGCTCACAACTTTCACAGTGAAAGCCATGCCAGCATGTCCACGACCACAACTAGAGACGTTGCAGCGTCCCGGGAAAATGCCGAGCTTGCTGGCTGTGAAATCAAGATGTCCAGTAATGCTGGGATCCATGCTGTTGTCAATTGAAAGACCAGGAATCCAGAAACCATGTGTGGTGTCGGCCGATGTCAAGGTGAAGTGAATAAGTTTGCCCTCAGGTAGATACAAGACGGAGGAGTCACCTGGGGCGCTATGTCGTGAGGCTTTACTGCCATCAAGGAAATAAGTGAAGGCAAAATTCCACTGACTAGAAGCCACTGTTATGTCGTAGGCAGATTGACTCGGAACCAAGGTCATTGTCGGTGTTGGACTCGGAGTAGCTTTAGGAGAAGTTGTCGGAGTCGACTTTGCTGTTTTCACAATCCGCCAGATCGTTTTCTTTCCGCTCTTAACGCACTTCAAAGAGAGGGCACCAGATTTTGCAACAGTGCCGACCTTAGGGCAGGGCTTGCCTGGAGATTTGGTGGCGGCGAAAGCCAGGGGTGGAGAAAGTGCTGTTAAAGCCAATAGTGCCGAAGTGATGACGAGAGATGATGCCTTCAGGGGAGTGGTCATAAGAAAGACGCTACCCTCAAAAGAGTGCTAGCACTAGTAAAGACTGATATCTCTATCGTTATGACATTGATTGAACTTTTGCTCAACGCATTTCGTTCTGGGAACCAACCATCAGTGGTGCTCAATCTCCTTGAGATCGTCGGTATTGGGCTTGGCAATCGCCTCTGCATTGGCTCTGCTTGTTTTGGCCCGGAATTTGTTCAGTAACCCCCCACGGCGACGCACTCCGTGCTCGTCGACTTCGGTGAATTCAAGGGCAGGGGGTTGTTCGTGCTGGGTGAGAGTCCATGCTTGGGCATCGGAGAGCGGCTCGTGCACTTCCACGAACTCACCATGGGGAAGGCGTACCAGACGTCCCGTTTCCTTGCCGTGGAGAACCAGATCGCGATCTGATCTTTGAAGGGAGAGACAGAGTCTCTTAGTAACCACAAAGGCAAGTGGGGGAAGGATGAGCACGCCAATGCGGCTCATCCACGTAATCTGGCTAATAGATAGCGAGAAGTGCGTTGCAATCAAGTCGTTGCCGCCATTGAGCAATGTCACCATCATGAAAGTGATTCCAAAGGCACCCAGGGCAGTGCGGTTCGGCGCATTTCGTGGGCGATCAAGGAGGTGGTGCTCGCGCTTATCGTTAGTCATCCAACTTTCAATGAAAGGGTAAAGAGCAAGGAAGGTGAAGAAGATTCCAGGGACAATGACACCTGGAATAAGAATGTTCCAGGAGATTGTGTGATGGAAGGCGTGGGTTTCAAGTGGGGGAGCCATACGGACGAGGCCGTCGAGCCAGCCCATGTACCAGTCGGGCTGGGAGCCGGCCGATATTTGTGTCGGTGTATATGGTCCGTAGTACCAGATCGGGTTGATCGATGCGACCGCGCCAAGAAATGCTGTGACTCCGAAAACTACGAAGAAGAACCCGCCCGCTTTGGCCATGTACACAGGCATAAATGGAAATCCAACAACATTCTTTTCCGTGCGACCAGGGCCTGGATATTGGGTGTGCTTCTGGTACCAGACCAACATCAAGTGCGCGGTGATAAGAGCCAAGAAGATACCCGGCAGCAAGAGAACGTGAACCGTGAAGATGCGCGGAATGAAGGCGGTCCCCGGGAATGCTCCACCGAAGGCAAAGAATGAGAGATACGAACCGACTATCGGCATGGCCTGAATAATGGCCTGCGCAATTCGGATACCCGTGCCTGATAGCAAATCGTCAGGCAATGAGTACCCGAGGAAGCCTTCCACAATTCCCAGTGTTAGAAGTCCGATGCCAATGATCCAGTTGAATTCACGAGGCTTGCGAAACGCTCCCGTAAAGAAAACGCGAAGCATGTGAGCAACGATTGCTGCCATGAAGAGAAGGGCGGCCCAGTGGTGAATCTGGCGCATCAATAGCCCACCGCGGATGTCAAAGGAAATGTGCAACGTTGATTCGTAGGCCGCTGACATCTGGAGGCCATTCAATGGCATATACGAACCGTGGTAAATCACGTCCCGTTGTGAAGGGTCAAACCAGAAAGTCAAGAAGACGCCTGTGAGCAGAAGGATGATGAATGAATAGAGCGCGATTTCCCCGAGCATGAAAGACCAGTGATCTGGAAAGACCTTCGTGAGATTCTTCTTGAGCCATTTGGCTGCACCGGTGCGCTCGTCTACATAATTTATGACAGATCCAGCAACTTTCTCACCACTACTCATGATGAGCGCTCCCAAAAGCTAGGACCGACGGCTTCGGTAAATGGTTTTTGCGCGACGAGGTAACCCTGGCTGTCAACCATGATGGCTAACTGTGGAAGAGGACGGGCCGCGGGCCCGAAAATAACCTTGGCCGCTCTTGGGACGTCGAAAGTTGACTGGTGGCAAGGGCACAGGAGGTGTTTCGTCTCCTGTTCGTACAGGGCAACTGCGCAACCCATGTGCGTGCATATCTTGGAGAAAGCAATGATGCCTTGGTAGGTCCACGATAAACGCTCCGGGGAGAGTTCGAATTCTTCTGGGCGGATGCGGATAAGCAGGACTGCGTCTTTCCCCACATTTTCCAGGGTTCGCTCCTCTCCAGGGCGAAGCTCTGGCAAAACTTGGACAACCCCTCCGACTTCAATGTCGGAAGGCTTGATCGGACGATTGCTGGGGTCCACGACGAGACGTGTTCCCGCTTTCCAACTGGTCTGCTCCAGTGACCGCTTCGGTAGGGGGCCAAGGTCGCGCAGCGCGACAAGTGGTGCAATTCCTATCAAACCAAGTGAAAGGCCCAGCGTTCGTTTGATGAGGGAGCGTCGACCAAGACCTGCGGCTGCGCTTTGTTCTTTGACCGTTGCCACGAAGTCAGTTCGATCTGCTTCCTCTGAACGAAATTCGTGCCGCTCTGCAACCACTTCGGTATCAGTCATCAAAGTCTTAGCCCAGTGGATGGCGCCAAGACCAATGCCGAGCAGGGAGATCGTTAGACCTAGGCCCATATAGAGCTCTTGCTCGTTCTGTGACCCCATGACTGGAATAAAGACGAAGCGATCAGTCTTGATCCAGATATACGAGTAGACGAAGAGGATTGTTCCTATGGCTGAGAGCAAGAAAAGTATCGCTACTTGGCGTTCAGCCTTCTTCGCAGCCACTGGATCTGTATCGGATTTGCGATGAACGTGTTCGGGTAAACCCGGGTCGGACAGGCGCGCGGTCTTTTCTGACATTATTTACTCTATCTCGCTTTCGTTGCCAACCAGACTGCAATACCAATAAGCAGTCCGAGTCCGAGTATCCATCCCAAAAGTCCTTCAGTTACCGGGCCGACGCGACCCATTGAGGCACCGCCTAGACCCGGTTCGTTCTGTGCTGCTTTGATCCACTTGATGATGGAAAGTTTCTCACTTGGGGTCACAATCTTGTCCCCAAAGACCGGCATGGATTGTGGACCGGTGATCATGGCTTCGTAGATTTGCTCCGGCGTCGAATTCATTAAAGTCGGTGCAAATTTCCCCGCTGTAAGGGCACCGCCCTGTCCAGCGAAGTTGTGGCACATGGCGCAGTTCGTGCGGAAGAGCTCTCCGCCTTGAGCGGTACTCCCATCTCGTTCGTAATAGGTGACTTCTTGGTTTGGTATGGCAGGTCCCGGCGCGAGCGAAGCTACATAGGCTGCAAGGGCAGCAACTTGATCCGGGTTGTAGGCAGGCTTCTTACGAACTGCCTGGACGCCCAAATCAGCCATCGGCATGCGCCCTGTACCAACTTGGAAATCAACCGCGGCGGCGCCGACACCGATCAATGACGGTGCAATCTTGCCACCTTCGGCATTTAACCCGTGACACGAGGAGCAACCCCTGAGAAATATCTGTCGGCCTTCAGCGATGGCGACTGTACGCGACATTGCACTACTAGCAAGGCGAGTATTCGCGCTGGCGATGGAGAATGTTGTTCCGATCGTGAAGAGCGCGAAAATCAAAAGGATTGGCCCGGCAAAGCGATGTCGTCGGTAACGCGAAAGGCGCTTCACGATGTGATTCCCATTGATTAATTCCTTTTCTAAATAGTTACTTGATCAAGTAGATGGCAGAGAATAGGGCAATCCATACAACATCAACGAAGTGCCAGTAGTACGAGACCACAATGGCTGTTGTGGCCTGCGAATGCGTGAAACCGCCAGATTTCTTTACACGGATTAAAACGATCAAAAATGCAACCAGTCCACCTGTTACGTGCAGGCCGTGGAATCCAGTGGTGATGAAGAAAACGGAACCGTACGCGCGAGATGAGAGGCTCAAGCCCTCTTGAACGAGAGAGGCGTATTCAAATACCTGCCCACCGATGAAGAAGGCGCCCATTAAGAATGTGAGTGCAAACCATTCGCGCATGCCCCAAGCCGAGACTCTCCAGAGCGGGCCTTTTCGTTTTGATTGAAAACGCTCTGCTGCGAACACGCCGAACTGGCATGTGATGGAGGAGAGAACAAGGACTGTGGTGTTGATCGCTGCAAAAGGAACGTTGAGAATCTTCGTTGATTCCAACCACACGGCGGGTCCTTGCACTGCGCGCGTTGTGAAGTACATCGCAAAGAGCGCGGCAAAGAACATGAGCTCGCTGGAAAGCCAGACAATCGTGCCGACGGCAACGAGGTTGGGGCGGTTTACTCTTGGGCTTAAGGCAGCGGCGCTAGACATGGAGGTGATTATTCCCGAATTGTGAGGATTTACTTAACCAATCCTCCCGAACCGAGGGCGCGTTGGATCCTCGGTTGGGGGTGAGACAGGTCACTTGTCCTGGATATGTCGTGCCCGGACAGGCCGTGGAGGACCTGAGGCACATTAGACTGCGCGCCATGGCAAAGTCAGCGGCACGAAAATCGATTGTTATCTACTCGGATGATTCGACGGTTCGAGCCACAATGAAGGCAGGCCTAGGGAAGCGGACCGGTGCTGATTTAGCCGAGCATGACATTCATGAGTTCGCTACTGGGGATGCCCTACGGGCCTATATGGACGAAAAGTCGGCCGATCTGGTGATTTTGGACGCCGAGGCGACCCCAGAGGGGGGAATGGGCATATCGCGGCAACTCAAAGATGAGGTCTTCCAATGTCCACCCATTCTCCTGGTAACGGCACGTGCCGACGATGCCTGGCTAGCCACCTGGTCTCGGGCTGATGCTTTTGTCCTTCATCCCATCGACCCCTTTCTCTTTGCCGACAAGGCCGCCCAGCTTCTGCGGCTAAGATCTTTGGTCCGATGAGTCAAGATTTTTCATGGCCTGCGGCTCTCGGAACTTTGGAAGAAGGGCGCGATCTATCAACGGACCAGGCCCACTGGGCAATGCGGGAGATTCTTGAAAACCGAACGGATACTGAACAGATAAAGTCCTTTCTACTAGCTCTTAGGGCAAAAGGTGAATCCGCGCCTGAACTGAGTGCCTTTATCGACGAAATGTTTCTGCACTCTTCTCGCATTTCCATTGAGGAACGCGGCGTAGATGTGGTCGGTACTGGCGGAGATCTTGCGAATACCATCAATATTTCAACGACAGCGGCGATAGTGGCCGCAGCCGCAGGGGCTCGGGTCGTAAAACATGGAAGCCGAGCAGCTACCTCACTCTGTGGATCTGCAGATTTGCTGGAAGCGTTAGGTGTCGCAATATTCCTCACTGGTCCCGCCATCGAAACCACCGTTCGAGAGTTGGGAATAGGGTTTTGTCTTGCTCCAATTTTTCATCCGGCAATGCGATTTGCGGCTCCAGCAAGGACAGCCCTGGGCGTCCCGACTGTATTTAACATTTTGGGACCGCTTGCAAATCCTGCTAAACCTCAGGCCATTGCCTTGGGTGTTGCCAACGAAAAGATGCACCTACTTATGGCTCAGGTTTTGGCTGAGAGGGGAGTCGATGGCTTTGTTTTCCGGGGAGTCGATGGCTTAGATGAAATTACTCTCACGACCTCGACTACGCTGGTAACAATCGGTGAAGGCAAAATCGAGAAGTCCACTATTGACCCGAAAGACTTCGGAATCGGTCATTCGCCGCTATCGGCTATCAAAGGCGGGGACGCGCAAGAGAATGCCCGCATAACTACGGCAATACTCGGCGGAGAACGCGGCGCCTACCGTGACGCAGTGGTGCTAAACGCCGCTGCCGCGATTGCCGCATTCCGAGGGGAGCAGGAAAGAACTCCCATCGAGCGCATTACCGACGGCGTCAGCGCTGCGATATTGGCAATCGATAGTGGAGCCGCAAGTCATCTACTCGCGCGCTGGGTAGCGCTAACCCAGAAACTGGCCGCTTCCTGATCGCGATTGCGCAATCTTTCTAATTCGTATCTGGCAGCACCAGCCCCGAAGACGGGGGAGGACCATTCGCCTTTTAGCGATACCAAACGAACTCCTTCGCTTTCCAAGTAGGAGAGTAGTTTCTCAACCTCCTCATATGTGGATGCGGGAAGAATCGAATCGCCATCGACTACCACCTCTGCGCTAGCAACGAGAGAGGCGATCGTATGAGAGATGTCGATTCCCGGAGTGGAGGAGGCACTTCCTGCTAATCGGCCATACCGAATGCAGACAAACTCCCAACCCGTTGCGCCATTATTGGCAATGGGTTGGGCGGCCACTAGCTCCTGAATGCTGGTCAATGCGCGAATTCGAGTTCCGCGTGAAACGCCGCGAACAAACGAGCCGAGTTGGTTTCGAACAGCAGCGGCTTCTTCGAATTTCTCATCCAAGGCAAGAGAGTGCATCTTCTCATTGAGTTTGGAGACAATCTGTCGCACGTCATTCTTGTCGAAATTAGTCGGAGCCTCAAGGCAGTGGTTGATGGCATCAAGGGCGAGCCCTGCATCGTCTTTGCCCGAAAAAGGACCGATCCAATTGACGGAGTCATTGATCAATTCACTTCCGCGAAGAAGTGAGAACCGCGGGGCGGGCCTCTCAACCACTTTCGCCCATGTTGCTTTTTCTTGCGCCTTCGAACGGCGGTTGTATTGAGGACGGTTTTCGCTGATGAGTCGAAGCTCTCGAACCTGCGCCTCAATGACAGTCGCGCATACGATGGTGTCTATGTGGTCGGCGACGGCGATCATTTCTTGTATACGTTTTCGGGTTTCACTTGCCGTGAAGTACGTGCGGACTCGACCCTTGAGGTTTCGCGACGTGCCGACATAAAGCGGCTCATTTTTCGGTCCGCGGAATATGTAGACACCAGGTGCTTCAGGGATGGTGCTTACTAAATGCTTCTTATCGCGTTGCGCGGAGGTAATTCTGGTGCTGAATCCCTTGAGTTCATCAAAGGTAGTGACTCCGAATGAACCAATTCGCTCAAGCAAGCCATGCAGCACATCCACGGTTGCTTTGGCGTCATCCAATGCTCTGTGATTGGGGGAAGTCTCGGCATGAAAGAATCGCGCCAGGGTTGCGAGTTTGCAGTTGATCACTTCGTCTCGGAGTAGTACCTGTCGAGCCAGCCTGGCTGTATCGAGAATGTGATATTTCGGCCAGAGATATTCATGGTTGGCTGCTGCTGCTTTCAGAAAACCAATATCGAAAGGCGCGTTGTGGGCCACAAGGACGTTCTCTTGGTGAGGACCCATGAATTCTAGAAATGCAGGGAAGGCCTCTTCGATACTTGGAGCAAGCGTCACCATGGATTGGGTGATGCCCGTGAGGATGGTGATGAATGCGGGGATTGGCCCGCCCGGATTGATCAGCGTCTGAAATTCACCCAGGACTTCGCCCCCGCGGACTTTAACTGCGCCAATTTCGGTTATTCCGGCACCCATGGAAGGCGATGATCCCGTTGTCTCCAAATCTAGGACCACAAAAGTGGTTTCGGAGAGGGGTCTTCCAATATCGTCAAAGGTTGCCTGCCAATGGTGACTTTCCCAATCGGCTCCCATGGTGGGAACTCTAAGACATTGATGCGACATCTTCGGAAGGTCTACCCTTTCCATTATGACTACTAGCAGCGCACCTGAAGGCCTTCTGGAAGATTTCGCCATCCGTGGAAGTGGAGCACAGGCAAAGATTGGAATTCTCCTTGTCCATGGGTTCACCGGCTCGCCGGCAGCTATGCGCCCTTGGGCTGAATTCTTTGGAGCACGTGGCTACACAGTCCGAGTTCCCCGCCTTTCCGGACACGGTCGTGAATGGCAAGCACTCAACACTGTCGCATGGACGGAGTGGACCGATCGCGTCGTTGTCGAGTTGGAAGAGTTGGAGAAGACCTGTGACAAGGTTTTTATTTTCGCCCTCTCCATGGGAGGAGGAACGGCGCTTCACGTGGCTGCCCATCACGGTGACCGAGTCGCAGGTCTCGTCTTGGTAAACCCGATGATTCACATCCCAGGTTTCGCGGCGAAATTCGCGCCGGTCGTTGCCAAGTTCCGCACTCACTTGAAGAGCGTTGGCGGCGACATCAAACGGCCCGGTGTTTCAGAATGGAGTTACGACGCATTGCCAACCAAAGGCGTCGTGCAGTTAGCCAAGCTCCTCAAGAGTTCTAGATCAACCCTTGGGATGGTGAAGACGCCGTTGATGCTCTTCCACAGCGTCGAAGATCACGTGTTGCCCGTTACCAATACTGAGATCATCATGGACGAAATTGGCTCACCACGAAAGCAGCGCATCGAATTGATGAACAGTTATCACGTGGCCACGATCGATTACGACTCAGATTTCATTTTTGAAAACTCGCTTGTTTTCGTACAAGAACTTTCTTGATTGAAGTTGTTGCCTACGATCCTTTATGGGTCGCTCACTTTGAACAGCTAAAGCGATGGTACGAACCGATGCTTCTGGGAGTCGATGTACTCGCAATCGAGCATGTGGGCAGCACCTCTGTCCCAGGTTTACCGGCTAAGCCGATAATCGATCTGGACATCGTGATTCCACGTGAGGGTATTCCACGAGCGATTGAGGTATTCGAAAGTCATGGCCATGTTTGCAGGGGAGACCTCGGCATCGCCGATCGCTATGCCTTCTTCATCTCCCAAGCGCCTTTCGCCACCAACACATACCTGGTCGTGGAAGGCTCCGTAGCGCTTTGCAATCACCTGCTTCTGCGTCAGGTTCTTCGCGAAAGTCCTGAGCTGAGGCGCGAGTATGCGGTGATTAAGCGTCAATTAGCAGCGAGTGCGGCAGACATTGGCGATTACTCCTCCTCGAAGACGGAGGTCATTCAGAGGATTCTCAAATATGGCGGTATGGATGAGGAGTCCCTACGTTTAATAAGGGATCAGAATAAGTGACAGGCTAGACTTCCCACTCTGGCATATCTTTGGCCCCGCAATCGAAGGGTTTTACTGAATGGCTGTTGACCTGAGCACAAGAGAACCAGTTAGCTACCGAAAGACTTACATCACAATGTTGGTCTCTTCGATATTTAGCCTTGCAGCGTCTCTTGTTTTGTCAGTTGATGCGATTTCATTGGCGAAGAATGCCAACTCCAAACTGTTCTGCGATATCAACGCCGTAGTTTCCTGTGGCAAAGTGGCACTGTCTTGGCAATCCAATCTGCTTGGCTTCCCCAACGCATTCCTCGGACTCATCTGTGAACCCGTTGTTATAACTCTGGCAATGGCGGGATTGGGTAGAACGAAGTTTCCCAAGTGGTTCTTAAAGACGGCACTGGCCGTCTATTTCGTTGGGTTGAGTTTCGCTTTGTGGTTACTCTCGCAGTCCTTTTTCGTCATCAAAGCATTCTGCCCATGGTGCCTGGTCGTCACAATCTCAACCGTGACTGTTTTCTCGACGATGCTCCGAGTCAACTTGTATGAAAACAGTTTCAACCTGTCTCCAGCCCGGTATGAGAAGGTCACTGGCTTCCTCCACAAGGGTTGGGACTACGTCATTGTTACGGCTGTCTATTCCTTCCTGATCTTGGCAATCATCTTCAAGTATGGAAAGTACTTCCTGCCAGGTTCTTAGGACCCCAAATCGACAAGCACCGGCTTGAAATTGGCAGACAAACTCAAAGTGTTTGGCGACTTCAGCGAATACTTTATCCGACGTAATTTGATTCGGTGGTGGACCGTACTGGGATCGAACCAGTGACCTCTTCGATGTCAACGAAGCGCTCTACCGCTGAGCCAACGGTCCGTGAAGCCTTGCCGGAATCCTATACGTAGAAAGGACTATGGGGAAAAGAGACTCTATCAACGTCCTTAGTCCCCGTAATTGTTCGATCCAACTGTTCCTGGTTGTGCCAGATACACGAATTGTACGATCCACCCAATAATAGGGAGGAGACTCCAAAGCAAATTCCAAGCAGATCTGTTTGTATCATGGAATCGCCGGACGGCGACCGTAATAGCAGGAACGACAATCACGAGGTTAATCAGATCGATGACAAGGGCAAGTAGAGTCGACTTGTTCGATTCCGTAAAGAGGACCGCTAATCCGGAACTGACGACTACTGAAAATAAATAGAAGTACCAGTACTCGCTTCGAGATGCTCGGCCGCGACCTTGAGAATATTTCTTGAAGCATGTTTCAATTGATTCCGAAAAAGTCATTGGACAAGAACTCCTTCCGTGCCTGGTTGAGTCATCTTGCCCCATTTTCGAGGCGTGGGGAGGGATCCATAACGCGCGTCTTGCGTCATATTCAAACCAAGGGTTTAACGGCCGAAATCATCCTCAATCCGCTCGATGTCGTCCTCACCGAAATAAGTTCCCGTTTGCACCTCTATAAAGATGATTTCGGTATCGCTGACATTACTGACTCGGTGTAGGTCGCCGATCTTTATATCGATGGCATCACCCGGCACATGGTGAGAAATCACCCCATTGAGGGTTACCTCGGCTTCTCCCTGGACGATGTACCAGTGTTCTGCGCGTTTTTCGTGACGCTGGTAGGAGAGGCGCTTTCCGGGAGTGACCCAGATGCACTTAACTTTAAAGAACGGGTTTTCTTGAAGTACCTCATAGCGACCCCATGGGCGGGTAGATTTTTCTAGTTCCATTGCCAGTTCCTTGCCCTTCTGTTGAGATATCGAGGCTGGAGGTGGAGACGGGATTTGAACCCGTGTAGCAGGATTTGCAGTCCTGTGCCTCGCCTCTCGGCCACTCCACCGTATAAAAAATCGAGGGTCAATATAGGAAAATACTGAACGCCGACCATTAGAGCGGACGACGGGACTCGAACCCGCGACATCCACCTTGGCAAGGTGGTGCGCTACCAACTGCGCTACGTCCGCACACACCCACGATGACTCGTTTGTGCTCATTTGTGCTTGGCGAAATCTATCGTAGCGCGGGGTCTTGCGCCAAAGCGAGGCAGGAAGGCCCGTCTAGTCGTACGGTTGCCGAGTGGGAATGTCGAGTATTTCAGCGGAGGAGCCCCTCTTCTGGATGGGTGGGCGCCTTGCATCGGATTTGCAGGAGATATCTCACGATCCTTCCTCACTGGATAGACCAGGTTTCTGGGCGGTGAGTGCCACATTTGAAGGGGAGTGGACATGCGCGCGGTTTGGAAAAGTGAGCGATGCCTCGCTGCCAGCGACGCAACATACCTGGTCGCCAGTTCGTGGATCGTGGAAAAGTTCGATGGAAGAAGCCGAATACATCCGATACGTTCAGGAGATTAGAGAACAAATTTCCAAAGGGTGGGTCTATCAAGTAAATGCCTGCCGTGAATTATCGACGAAATTTTCTGGACATTCACTGTTGCCCCTTATGCACGCGATACTCCGACACAATCCGGCGCCGTTTGCGAGTTACTTACGTTTGCCTGGAATTGAAATTGCGTCCGCTTCGCCTGAGCTCTTTCTAAAACGCGAGGCGGGAGTCGTCACTTCGGCGCCAATTAAAGGAACAAGGCCACCTGAGATAGGTGCTCGTGAATTCGGGAAGAAGGACAAGGCAGAGAATGTGATGATCGTTGACTTGATCCGAAATGATCTCGGGCGCATCTGCAAGACAGGAAGTGTCCATGTTCCACGATTGCTCGAGACGCAATCACACCCGGGTCTGAGCCATCTCGTTTCTTACGTCGAAGGGGCTTTGCGCGAGGACATCGGGTGGCGAGAAATCTCCGCTGCTCTTCTTCCACCAGGGTCGGTAAGCGGTGCGCCAAAATTCTCGGCGGTGAAAACGATCACCGAACTTGAGGGTCAAGAACGCGGACCGTACTGCGGACCCCTTGGTTGGGTGGAAAATAGTGAAGCGCTGCTATCTCTGGCTATACGGATTTTCTGGAACGTGGGGGACGGATCATTGCGCTTTGGAACTGGAGCTGGGATTACTTGGGGCAGTTCGCCTGAAGCCGAATGGGAGGAGACGCAATTGAAGGCTCGCCGCCTCATGGCGATCGTAAACGGTGAAATCTCATGATGGAGACATTTCCCGGGGGCGATGGGATTTTTGAGAGCCTCAAGACTGTTGGGGGCCACCCATTTGCGCTGACTCGCCACATCGCCAGGGCAACACGAAGCGCTGCAATTTTAGGCATGAGAATTCAAACTGACTCAGAAATCCGCCAAGCGGTTGCAGACTTACTTGATAAAACCCCCAAGTCGTTGGAATTCGGCAGGCTTCGAATCAGATTCCACGAGTCCGGAGAAATTGATCTCGTACACGAGACTTATCATCCGTGGAACGCCCCAGCCAGATTGACCATTCTGAATCGTCCCATCGACGAAAGTGCCCCATCCGCCGGTTTAAAGACCCTACCTTTCGTGGAAAATATCGAATGTTTAAACCTTGCCCATGCAGAAGGCTTTGATGAAGGAGTGCGTTTCAATCTCAGTGGGATGGTCGCGGAAAGTGCCACGTCGAATCTACTTTTGAAGATCAATGACAGCTGGGTCACTCCGAATCTGGCTTCAGGCTGCTTGCCGGGCATTACTAGGGAACTTGCACTGCGATGGTTGGACATCCACGAGCGTGTTGTGAC
>JANMBV010000023.1:0-1656 GCA_031360585.1 Actinomycetes bacterium
CTGCTAAACGCGTACCTGCGCGAGGCCGCAGGCGGTGAGTTTACGGCCAAGGATTTTCGCACCTGGCATGGCAGTGTGATCGCGCTGTAACTCTGGCGCCAGCTTGATGCGGCAGAACAGGCCAACGCAAGCGCGGCGAAGGCCAACCGGCTGATCGCGGAAGTCGCGAACTACCTAGGCAATACCGTCGCCATGTGCCGCAAGTCTTATATTCACCCGCGTAGGGCTCAAGCAAGCTCGAACTGGCCGGTGTACTGCACCACGCCGCCAATGCTTGAAACCTGCAGCCTGCCTTTGTATCCGACGGTGGGTGCTTGGTAGTCACCACCGTTGCCTTCGCGATGGGACTTGTCATGGTGCGACTGCTATTGAGTGGTTGCTGCGTTTCTTCTGACGAAATGAATTCCAAAGTTCTTTCGATAGGATTGGCGCTGCAATGCAGTCATCCGTTGGGCATTTTTCGTCGCTCGCGGCTCTCGCGCGATTTCATCGTCAATGAGCTGGTATCTGTCAACGCCTTGTTCGATCTTGTGAAATGCAGGCAACGCGGCTGAGGTGGCCTGTGGCGCATTCGCGAGGCCGACGGTTCCACCCAGGCTGGCGAATGTTGCCGCTGCAACAAGCAAATTGCGGATTTTCATGAGCCAACTCCTCAAAACAAATGACAAAGCTGCGGGACGCACTGGAACTCATGGAAATTTTAGTTTTTGGTACACCTTGTTGCGCATAAGCGGACTGCCAAAATTTCTGTAGGAGTACATCTTGTAGAAAGTTGCCCGGGCTAATTCATGGCTGCATCAGCATGGGCGCAGTGACCACACCAGATCGAAGGGGTGGCGTTTTCACGATGTCCTTGCGCAATACAGCCCACACCTTGCCGCCGTCGATGACAAAGCGCTGGTTCACCTCCAGTTCAATCCCGACATAGCGTGATGGCGCATACCGCTTGCGCAGCAACGATGTCAATCCGTCGCCCTTGCCCTGGTACGGGTAATTGCGGCGCAGCTTGAGGTCCGGCCGCAGACTCTTTAACGCGGCAAGCCATTGCGATGCAAAAAGGGATTCCCCAGGGCGTCGCGGGTCATACAGCCAGGCGACATCAGCTTGCCGCACAACGCCATCCAGTTCTGGCGTGAAACTGTGCGACGAGACATGCACCACACGCTGGCCTGCCGCAATGCGGGTAGCAACCGCCGCTTCCACGGCATCGCGATAAGGCCGGTAATGCAGCGCAATGATCTCGCGCCGCCCGGCAGGCGGCAGCCCGCGCGTCAGCTCAGAATGAAGCTGCCGGTGGCTGATCGAGCGGTTCAAGTCAATCAGCAAACGGGTCGTGGTTGCACAGAACAGTGGCGCATTGAGCGCCCCGGCCAATTCGCGCGCCAGCACCAAGGCGCCCATGTCCCAACCTCGATGCGTTTGCAGCAAAGCTTCATGGCCTTCAAAAAGCTCGGCGTATTGCCCGGGCACCTCGCATCCGCCGTGCTCGCAAGTGATGATCAGCGCGTCATTCACACCGCATTTCCGTAGCTGTCAACCTCGTAAGTGGTCACCTGAAATTTCCTCAAGGAGTTTTGTCCGAAGGCCATCGTGAGCGGCACGTCGCCCGCGTCGCGGCCCCGCGCCATCAGCACGCGGCCGATGCGCGGCGTGTTG
>JANMBV010000039.1:0-36560 GCA_031360585.1 Actinomycetes bacterium
GAGACTGCCCTCTCTACCGTTGGAGTACCGAGGCGCGCGCGATAGTCTAGCGAAAACACACTATCGCACGAATTTTCGTGAAAAATCTAGCGATATGCGGGGGCGATGCCGCCTACCGCATCGCCAATTCGGTGGACACGCATGGCATTAGTCGACCCAGGAATGCCTGGAGGCGAGCCAGCGACAATCATTACTACTTCTCCCTCGATTGCTCGATGCGACTGCAAAAGAATGGCATCAACCTGCTTCACCATCTCATCGGTGTGATTGACCATGGGCGCAAGCATCGGCTCAACACCCCAAGTCAGAGCCATCCGGTTATACGTTCCTACATCAGGAGTCAACGCCAAGATAGGAATATGGGATCTCAATCTGGCCATTCGCCTGGCAGAATCCCCGCTCTTAGTGAAAGCGACCAAGAATTTAGCTCCAACAATCTCCCCGACTTGAGTTGCCGCCTTGGTAATTGCCCCACCTTTAGTTCTTGGCGTGTGGGAAAGCGGACGGATGCGATCGAGCCCGCCTTCTTCTGTCTTTTCAATGATTCGAGCCATCGTTTGCACTGTCTCGATTGGAAATTCCCCAATGCTGGTTTCACCAGAAAGCATTAATGCATCAGCACCATCAAGAACCGCATTTGCGCAGTCAGTAGCTTCGGCTCTGGTGGGCCGGGAATTGGAAATCATCGAATCCAGCATTTGAGTGGCCACAATTACCGGCTTGGCCGACTCTCGTGCCATCTCCACACAACGTTTCTGGACCAAGGGAACATCCTCGATGGGAAGTTCAACACCGAGGTCTCCGCGTGCCACCATAATTCCGTCGAAGGCATCAATAATGCTCTCAAGATTCTCAACGGCTTGAGGCTTTTCAATCTTGGCGATGATCGGAACTCGAATTCCCATCTCGTCCATGACCATATGAACACCGGTGATGTCTTCGGCATTTCGAACGAAGGAGAGCGCAATGAAATCAGCACCGGCACTTAGTCCCCAACGCAGGTCTTCTATGTCTTTCTCTGAAAGGGCGGGAACCGAGACTGCGATGCCGGGAAGATTGATACCTTTATTATTACTGACCACTCCGGGTTCAATCACCTTCGTAATGACGTCGTTGTTCTTTACTTCGACGACTTCGACCGTCACTTTGCCATCATCGATAAGGATTCGATCTCCTGCTTTGCAATCGCCAGGCAAACCTTTGTACGTAGTTCCAACGCGCTCTTTAGTTCCTTCAACCTCATCCGTGGTGATCGTAAAAATATCACCGCGCATCAATTCATGCGGGCCGGCCGCAAAACGGCCGAGACGAATCTTCGGTCCTTGCAAATCGACCAAGATGGCTACGGCTTGACTTTGCTCCCTTGCCGCGGTGCGAACCATGTCCAAGCGCGCTTGATGCTCTTCGTAGGAGCCATGGGAGAGATTCAACCGGGCCATATTCATGCCGGCTTCAATCAACTGACGAACCTTTTCCGGAGTGTCAACGGCTGGTCCCAAAGTGCACACTATTTTTGCTCTACGCATTTATCTACCTTAAACCATCATTGGACGTGCAGTGGGTGGGATTGGGGCGGGCAATTGTGTGTGCCCAGTTAGATATCTGTCGACCGCAGCCGCTGCACTGCGTCCTTCAGCGATAGCCCAAACAATCAGTGATTGTCCGCGGCCCGCGTCCCCGCATACAAAAACTGAGTTCGTGGACGTTTGGTACTTTTCGTCGCGTCTAATATTTCCTCGTTCATCAAAATCAACTTCGAGTTGAGATAAGAGTTCATTCTTCTCTGGTCCGGTGAATCCCATTGCAAGAAATACAAAATCGGCAGGTATCTCACGCTCCGTGCCGGAAATTGGTTGGAATTTGCCGCCGGTGAATTCTGTTTCGACGAGCGAGAGCGCCCGCAGGTTTCCATTTTCATCGCCGATGAATTTTTCAGTAGAGACCGAAAAAACGCGATTGTCCAACTCTTCGTGCGCGCTAGAGACTCTGTAAATCATGGGATAAGTGGGCCAAGGTTGAACGCTCGGTCGTTCCTGAGTTGGGCGAGGCATGATCTCAAGTTGCGTAACACTTGCCGCGCCTTGGCGAATGGCCGTGCCTAGACAATCTGCACCCGTGTCTCCCCCACCGAGTATGACAACGTGTTTGCCTTGTACATTGATGAGAGGTTCGTGAGTTTCGCCCAGCGCCTGCAGATTTCCCCAAGGAAGATATTCCATCGCTTGGTAGACGCCAATGAGCTCCCGTCCGGGTATAGGCAAATCTCGCCATTGGGTCGCACCGACTGCAAGCACAATTGCGTCATACCGTGATCGCAATTGTTGGCCGGTGATCTCAGTACCCGCTTCGACCCCCGCACGAAAGCGCGTTCCTTCAGCTTCCATCTGGGTGATCCTTCGATCCAAAATCGATTTCTCCATCTTAAATTCAGGAATCCCGTAGCGCATGAGACCACCGATTTTCGGTGCCCGCTCGTACACGGCCACCGTATGTCCTGCCCGAGTCAGTTGCTGTGCCGCGGCTAATCCCGCCGGACCAGAACCAATAACGGCGATCGTCTTGCCAGTAAGCCGATCAGGAGTAAGTGGAACAACTTGGCCATTAGCAAATGCCTCTTCGATCGTGCGAAGCTCGACTTGTTTAATCGTCACGGCTTCAGCATTAATTGCCACGACGCAGGCGGTTTCACAAGGTGCGGGACAGAGCCGTCCCGTGAATTCAGGGAAATTATTCGTTGCATGGAGGCGTGCCATGGCCTCATTTTTGTCGCCTCGCCACATCAAGTCGTTCCACTCGGGAATCAAATTGCCCAGTGGACAGCCTTCATGACAGAAGGGGATACCGCAATCCATGCAGCGACCTGCTTGCTTCTGCAGACTCTCTAGCGGCTGAGGCTCATAAACCTCTTTCCAATCTTGGATGCGAACCTCTACTGGTCGCCGCGTAGGCGTTTCGCGAGGAGTGGTCAAGAATCCTTTTGGATCACCCATTGGCAACCTCCATTACATAGGTGTCAGATGGAAGGCCTTCAGCTTGCGCCCTTTGTATGGCATTGAGCACTCTGGCATAATCGCGCGGCATAACCATGGTTAAGCGATGAATTGATTCATCCCAATCTGCAAGCAACTCTGCGGCTACCTGTGAATCTGTCTCATCAAAAAACCGAGTAACCAAGTCGTGCAAAGCATCTCTTTGGTCTCGTGGAACGGCCAGAATGTCAACCATCTCCTTGTTGACGAGCGCGGGATCTAGATCTAGCACGTAAGCGAGCCCACCGGACATGCCCGCTGCGAAGTTGCGCCCAGTTCTACCAAGTACGAGAACTTGACCGCCCGTCATATATTCGCAGCCGTGATCACCGATTCCTTCAACCACCGCCGTGGCGCCGGAATTGCGAACGCAGAAACGTTCGCCCACGACTCCGCGGATAAAGATTTCACCCGATGTCGCACCATAAGCGATGACATTTCCTGCGATGACATTCTCCTGCGAGGAAAAGGTGGCCAACACATCAGGAGTCACAACAATTCGACCGCCGGAAATGCCCTTGCCCACATAATCGTTTGAGTCTCCATAAAGGCGAAGGGTCAGCCCCCGCGGAATGAAGGCTCCAAAAGATTGACCTGCTGAACCGCGAAAAGTGATATCTACAGTGTTCGCAGGCAGTCCTGCGCCACCAAATCGTCGAGTAATCTCAGCACCCAGCATGGTTCCAACAGTTCTATTGACGTTTCGCACTGGCATCTCGAATTTCACGGACTCCCCGTTTGCAAGAGCGGGTTGGGCCAACGCAATCAATCTGTTGTCAAGGGCGGCATCTAGCCCATGATCCTGAGCCACCGTGCGGTGCAACGCACTGTCAACCTTCGGTCTAGCCAATAGTGGGGAAAGATCCAGGCCGCTCGCCTTCCAGTGGCCAATGGCTCTCTTGGTCTCAAGCATTTCAATACGCCCTACAGCTTCTTCGATGGAACGAATTCCAAGTTGGGCGAGATACTCGCGCACTTCTGCGGCAATGTATCGAAAGAAGGTCTCTACGAATTCTGGCTTGCCAGTAAATCGCATGCGCAATTCGGGATTTTGAGTGGCCACTCCGACTGGACATGTGTCCAGATGACAAACCCTCATCATCACACAACCAGAAACTACAAGCGGCGCAGTGGCAAAACCAAATTCTTCGGCGCCAAGTAGTGCGGCGATGACGACGTCTCGACCCGTCTTTAGTTGACCATCCGTTTGAACAACGATGCGGTCACGAAGCCCATTGAGTAGAAGAGTCTGCTGGGTCTCAGCTAGCCCAAGTTCCCATGGCGCTCCTGCGTGCTTAAGTGATGTGAGCGGCGCAGCACCAGTTCCACCATCGTGTCCCGAGATTAAGACGACATCGGCGTGTGCTTTGCTCACACCAGCGGCCACTGTTCCGACTCCAGCCTCGGCGACCAATTTCACATGAATGCGCGCATTCTTATTGGCATTCTTCAAGTCATGAATCAACTGCGCTAAGTCTTCAATTGAATAAATATCGTGATGAGGAGGAGGTGAAATCAAACCAACACCCGGCGTCGAATAGCGAACTCTGGCGATCCATGGATAGACCTTGTTGCCAGGGAGCTGCCCGCCTTCACCAGGTTTGGCCCCTTGTGCGATCTTGATTTGGATGTCGTCGGCATTGACTAGGTATTCACTTGTCACACCAAAGCGCCCACTCGCGACCTGCTTGATCGCCGAACGTTTTGAGTCCCCATTCTCCATCGGTATGAAGCGAGAAGGGTCTTCCCCGCCTTCACCGGTGTTTGACTTGCCGCCAATGCGGTTCATGGCGATCGCGATCGTTTCGTGCGCTTCTTGAGAGATAGAACCGTAAGACATCGCACCGGTGGAGAACCTTGTGAGAATTTCCTCAATAGACTCAACTTCATCAATGGGGATTGGCACATTCACATCAAGGTTGAATTCGAAGAGTCCGCGCAGCGTCATGAGAGACTTGCTCTGCTCGTCAACTTTATGTGTGTAACGCTTGAAGACATCAAAGCGCTTGTTGCGCGTTGAGTGCTGCAGAGTAAAAACAGTCTCAGGATCAAAGAGATGTGGTTCGCCTTCACGACGCCACTGGTACTCCCCGCCGATCGGAAGCCGCTTTGTTCCAGGCACTTCTCCGCCCGGTGGATATGCAATGTGGTGACGGGCAATGGTTTCTTCCGCGATCACGTCCAGCCCGATTCCACCCAATCGCGATGTGGTGCCGACAAAGAATTCGTCAACCAATTCTTGTGACAGGCCGATCGCCTCGAAAACTTGAGCACCCGTGTATGAAGCAATCGTTGAAATGCCCATTTTGGACATCACCTTCAGCACCCCTTTTCCAAGGGATTTGATCAAGTTTCGTACGGCTTTTTCTGGTGATATATCCGTAATCACGCCTTGATGAACCAAATCCTCAGCGCTCTCCATCGCCAGGTAGGGATTTATGGCAGCCGCACCGTAGCCGACCAACACAGCCGCATGATGAACTTCTCTGACATCTCCAGCTTCGACAATGAGTCCGACCATCGTGCGGGTCTTCTCACGGATAAGGTGATGATGAACGGCGGCGGTGAGCAACAATGATGGAATCGGCGCATTGTCCGCATCTCCGTCACGGTCCGACAGGACTATGAGTCGCGCGCCATCGTCAATCGCCTGGGAGACCTCCACACGTATCTCTTGTAGGCGCTCACGAAGCGCTGCCCCATCTCCGGCCACGGCGAAGAGTCCGCGAACAACGTGTGCGGCAAATCCAGGGTGATCGCCATCGGCATTGACGTGGATAATCTTGGCCAATTCATCGTTATCAATGACCGGAAAATCCAGTTGAATCTGACGACACGAAGCAGGACCAGGGTCCAATAGATTGTGCTCTGGCCCAATCGCCCCGCTCAGGGAGGTAACAAGTTCTTCACGAATGGCATCAAGTGGAGGGTTGGTCACTTGAGCAAAGAGTTGGGAGAAATAATCAAAGAGCAATCGAGGTCTTCCTGACAGGGCGGCGATTGGCGAGTCTGTCCCCATGGAACCCAGCGGTTCGGCTCCGTTGCGAGCCATCGGCGTAATGATCATTCGCAGTTCTTCTTCGGTATAGCCAAATGCCCTTTGGCGACGTACAACGGATGAGTGCGGGTAGACAATATGCTCGCGCGCAGGTAGGTCAACCAACTTCACCATTCCTGCGTGGAGCCACTCTCCATACGGGGCGGAATCGGCAAGCTGGTCTTTAATCTCTTCATCTTCAATGATTCGCCCGGCTTCGACGTCAACGAGAAACATCTTCCCCGGCTGGAGGCGGCCTTTTCTCACAATCTCGGCGGCGGGAATATCCAGCACTCCAACTTCACTTGAAAGCACGACGATGCCGTCTTTTGTCACCCAATAGCGCGAAGGCCTCAATCCATTGCGATCAAGTACCGCTCCGACCTGGTGTCCATCGGTAAAAGTAACGCACGCGGGACCATCCCATGGCTCCATGAGCGAGGCATGGAATGAGTAGAACTCTTTACGGTTCTCGGGCATCGAGGTGTGGTTTTCCCACGCCTCGGGAATCATCATCAAGATTGAATGAGGCAGAGAGCGTCCACCGAGATAGAGAAGTTCAAGCACTTCATCAAAGGAGGCAGAGTCGCTACCGTGTTCTGTAACAATCGGAAAGAGGCGAGAAATATCGCCAGGAATCTCTTCGCTTTCAAGGAGGGCTTCGCGAGCGCGCATCCAATTCCGGTTGCCTTTGACGGTGTTTATTTCCCCGTTATGGGCGATAAAGCGATACGGATGGGCAAGGGGCCATGAAGGGAAAGTGTTGGTGGAGAATCTTGAGTGGACCAAAGCCAATGGAGAAACTACTCGTTCATCTGAGAGTTCCGGGAAGAACACTTCCAGTTGGCCAGTGGTCAACATCCCCTTGTAGACGATGGTCTGAGAAGACAACGACGGGAAGTAGACAGGAAGGCAGTGTTCGGCGCGCTTTCGCAGGCAGAAAGCCATCCGGTCTAGTTGCAGATCATGCTCGCCGGCAAGGCCGCTAAGAAAAATCTGCTCGAAGCGGGGCATGACGGAAAGTGCAGTCTTTCCCAACGAAGATGGATCCACTGGGAGATCTCTCCATCCCAGCACTTTCAGGCCCTCTTCTTTTGCCAATGCCTCGATCTCATCATGAAGGATCTCTGCCCCGCTAATGAAAGCGATACCAACGGCATAGGACCCTGCGGGAGGAAGTTCAAAGGTGACCACGCCCCGAAAATATTGATCGGGTATACGGATTAATATTCCGGCCCCGTCGCCACTATCTGGTTCAGCCCCTGAGGCTCCTCGGTGTTCAAGATTGCGCAGCGCAGTGAGCGCTTTTTGGACTATTTCGTGAGTGGGCACTTTATTGAGAGTTGCGACCATCGCAACACCACAGGCATCGTGTTCAAAGGCAGGATCATAGAGACCTTGCGCTAAAGGAAGACTCGATACACCTGCCATGTGATGGGCTCCTGTTGTCCGATGTTGAGGGACGACAGTGGCCCTTAAAAAAATACCTCGTAGGTTGGGCTTGAAGAAGCACCAGCACGAGCGGCAATCCTACCAACTCCGAGGGTGAGCCGAAAACTATATGCCCGATAGGTGAACCAAGGCACCGATCCCTGCCGTAATTGCCATACCAATGCAACCGCCGATCACCACGCGAAGTGTCGGAGCCAGAATAGGTGACCCTGACGTCTTTGCGCCCATGATCCCGGTAAGAACAAGCCCGACAACCGCGAATGCGACGATGCTCCACGCCTGAGTTCCAGGTGTTGGAGCGAATGCGCCCAGAAGAGGAATGAGCCCCCCGAATACGAAACTTGCGCCGGAGGCAATGGATGCCTGAACAGGGCGGGCCTTTGTGTGCGGGTGTTGTCCCAATTCATCACGTAGGTGGGCAGAAAGAGGATCTTTCTCATGCATCGCGGTTGCGACCTGATGAGCCAAATCAAAAGTAAGGCCACGATCGATATATATGTTCGTCAATTCAAGGAGTTCAGCAGCCGGATCGGTGGCAAGGTGGGAAATCTCCAAAAGCCGATCTGATTCCTCAATGTCATTTTGTGAACGGACGGAGACATACTCGCCTACGGCCATGGACATAGCCCCCGCGACGATTCCAGCGATGCCAGCCGTTACTAGAAATCTGTGCGCATTTGCTGCGGATACGCCTATCATCAAAGATGCGGTCGCCACCAAGCCATCGTTTGCGCCGAGCACTGCAGCGCGTAACCACCCTGCTCGTTGAGCACGATGTTGCCTATTGCGCTTATGCAGCTCTTCCAAACTCATACGGAAAGCCTACCTCACCGATCTTCGGCGAGTATTCCCGCTCTGCGTCCCACACGCCAAAAAAGAAATGATGCGAGGATCGCAACAATCATGCTCATCCAAACATTAACTCGAAGCCCAGCAATAGTGTGCGCTGTGTCTACGCGCATGGACTCTATGAAGCCACGCCCGACACAGTATGCGGTGATATAGAAGAGAAAGCCTTGCCCCGTTTTGAATTTACGTTCCAATGACATCAAAATAATTGCCACGAAGATGCACCACAGTGCTTCATACAAGAAGGTCGGGTGGAAAGTTTGGTAAGCCTCATAGCCAATTGGTCGTAAGTTGAGCGGAATCTTCAAACCCCAGGGAAGGGTCGTAGGGCGCCCAAATAACTCTCCGTTGAACCAATTTCCCAGTCGCCCAACAGCTTGGGCGAAGAGCAAACCGGGAGCCAATGCGTCGGCGAAGGCCGAAAATGAAAGCATCCCAACACGACCCCGACGTCGAAGACGTTCGTGCTGCCACCATGCAACAAGAGTGCCTAGAGCAACCGCGCCCCAGATCCCCATTCCCCCATTCCAAATTTTGAAGGCGTCCATGGGCCTTCCGTGGGATCCAAAGTAGGCGTCCGGAGAGGTAATCAGGTGGTAGAGCCTGCCACCAATGATGCCAGCCGGGACCGCCGCTATTGCCACGTCGGCAACAACGTTCTCGCCGCCGCCAGCACTTCGATATCTTTTATCACCAAGGTAAATCGCTATTGCGATTCCCACAATTATGCAGAGCGCGTAAAAGTGGACCGTGAGAGGTCCCACGCTAAATGAGGATATTGACGGTGTAGGAATTGAACGGTGCATCAAAGGTTACTTTTTGCCTTCTACGGCAGCTGCAAAAGCAACAGGATTGAAATACTGAGTCTTGCGATCAATTTCTTTACCGTTAACAAAGACGGTTGGAGTGGCGTCTATTTTCTTCTTATGACCATCGTTTGCGATGGTGGTGACCCACTTGGCATATGAACCCTTGTTCACGCAACTCTTGAATTTCGAATCGGTCAATCCCGCGGCCGCTCCCGCGGTTATGAGTCCGGCGTTAGACCAAACACCAGAATTCTCAGTAACTTGAGTCGCGTACAGATAGGCATGGAAGGCTAGGAACTTGTTCTCATCTGAAGCACATGCGCCTGCATTCGCAGCCAGGATGGACTCAGGTCCGATGAACGAGAGAAGATGGTAAACAACTTTCGCCTTCTTCTCAGCGATCAGTTGTTGAATATAGCCCCCATTGGTCAACTCAAATTGTTTGCAGACCGGGCATTGCAAATCTTCCCAAAGGTCTATCGTCGGCTTATTTTTCAGATCGGCGTTAAATGCGATTCCGTAGCCATCGGCTGTCGAGACGCTGGAAGGCGTCGACCCGACTCCAGGGGCTCTATTTCCCACGGCAGAGAAGATCACTCCGACTGCAACGACAAATACCACCATCCCAATCACGATATTGCGAGTGATATTATCTGCGCCGGAATTTTTCGCCACTATCTATCCCTCTTTCTCATCCATTTCGGTCAATTTCACAGTAAAGAATCAACTCGAATAATAGCCACTAATGGAGATCGTCGCGAAGTGAGCGACCTAACGACCTTCTCGAACTCCGGCTACCAACTCTTTGGCAAGAACCGATAGTGCCTCCAACCCGGAGGATTCATTTTTTGCCTCAAGGAGGACCTTAATGAAGGCCGAACCCACTATTACGCCGTCGGCGTAGCCGGCAACGCTCTGGGCTTGGGCGCGAGTAGAGACTCCTATTCCAACTGCTACGGGCAAATCAGTAACCTGGCGAATTCGTACAACGAGATCATGGCCGCTCGAGGAGAGATCCGTGCGCGTACCCGTAACCCCCATCAAAGAAGCGGCATAGACGAACCCTGAACTTCGAGCGGTGACCAGAGCTAGTCGTGCATCGGTGGTGCTTGGTGCCACGACATAGATTCGGTTGATTCCCGCCGACGCAGTTGAGCTTTCCCACTGTGCAGATTCTTCGATGGTCAAATCAGGAGTCACAACTCCTGACCCACCATTCTTGGCCATCTCATCGGCGAATCGTGCAATGCCATATCGCTCGATGGGATTCCAGTAGGTCATCACAACCGCGGGCAATCCGGAATCATGTGCGAACTTCAAGGTGGAGAAGACCTCATTCGCCCCAGTGCCGGCCCTAAGAGAGATCTCAGCCGCTTGTTGAATTGTCGGTCCATCCATGACGGGGTCGCTGTAGGGATAACCAATTTCAACGGCATCGACGCCGGCTTGTGCTAAGGCTGCAATGGCATTTTTGCATCCTTGTGGCGAAGGAAAACCTGCGGGAAGGTATGCAATCAGCGCTGCGCGATTCTCTTTTTTTGTCTGCGCGAACATATTTTCTAAGGCAGTGGTCATCCCAGATCAATCTTGAAGTAGTTCGCCGCTGTCTCTACGTCTTTGTCGCCACGGCCGGACAAATTGACGAGAAGAATTGCTTCAGGTCCGCGTTCCTTCCCCACCTCGATCGCACCCGCTAGAGCATGCGCACTCTCAATGGCGGGGATTATTCCTTCGGTCTTTGTTAATAACGCGAAGGCAGCCATGGCTTGGTCGTCATTGATAGCTCGGTACTGGGCGCGACCGATGTCGTGGAGGTAGGCATGTTCGGGACCGACCCCGGGATAATCAAGACCAGCTGAAATCGAGTGGGACTCGATAGTCTGTCCATTCTCATCTTGCAGAACATAGGATCGAGTTCCATGCAGAACACCAATGGATCCACCTGTAATGGTCGCTGCGTGGCGCCCCGTCTCGATGCCCTCGCCCCCCGCTTCAAAACCAATCAAATCAACGGATGAATCTGGAATAAATGCATGGAAGATTCCGATAGCGTTTGACCCTCCTCCGACGCAAGCCAGAACCGCATCCGGAAGGCGACCGATCATTTCAAGCACTTGCGCGCGTGCTTCTTCGCCAATGATCTTTTGAAAGTCACGGACCATAGTAGGAAAAGGGTGCGGGCCGGCAACTGTTCCTAGTAGATAGTGAGTCGTATCAACGTTGGTGACCCAGTCCCTCATAGCCTCGTTGATCGCATCTTTCAACGTCTTTGATCCGGTGGTAACTGGAATCACTTCCGCACCGAGCAATTTCATGCGCGCAACATTGAGGGCCTGGCGCCTCATGTCCTCTTGCCCCATGTAGACGACACACTCCAAGCCAAAGAGAGCGGCAGCGGTTGCCGATGCGACCCCGTGCTGTCCAGCTCCAGTTTCGGCAATAATTCGCTTCTTGCCCATCCTCGTAGTGAGAAGGGCTTGTCCAAGAACATTATTGATCTTGTGACTTCCAGTGTGGTTCAGGTCTTCTCGCTTGAGAAGAATGCGAGCACCGCCGGCATGCTCGGAGAATCGCTTGGCTTCGGTGATGATGCTGGGTCGGCCCGTATACGTCAGGTGAAGCTGGGCCAGTTCAGCTTGAAACTGGGGGTCCGTCATCGCCCTTTGATGAGCCGCATCCAACTGCTCCAATGCCCCAATAAGGGCTTCGGGAACAAAGCGTCCGCCAAAGGGGCCAAAGTGTCCGAGCACTTCTACCTTACTCATGATTACCCATAATGAGCCAACCCTACCCTCGACCCATTAAGGCCCGCAGCGTGGCGCCAGGATCGCTTCCGCGCACAAGAGCCTCGCCAATCAAAACCGCGTTAGCGCCATGGATGTGAGCGTTCTCTACATCTGATCGTGAGGAAATTCCCGATTCAGCAACTTTGACGAATTGATCAGAAATTTTGGGAAGCAAATGCGCAAAGGTCGTCCTGTCCACATCGAGGGTCTTGAGGTTTCTGGAATTCACTCCGATTATTTCGGCAGAAACCGCCAGCGCCTGGTCGAGTTCGGATTCGGTGTGAACCTCCACGAGAGCCTTCATCCCTAATTCATGTGTGAGGGCGAGGAAATCACCGAGCTGAGTCGGAGAAAGTGCTGCGACGATGAGGAGAACAAGATCTGCACCGTGAGCTCTGGCCTCAAGGAATTGATATTCATCAACCATAAAATCTTTACGCAAAATGGGGATAGAAACACTCCTCCTCACGGCATCCAAATCGTCCAAGGATCCGCCAAAGCGCCTCCCTTCCGTAAGAACACTGACAACGGACGCGCCATTGTCTTCGTAAATCTTCGCAAGCCCCGCCGGGTCAGAGATCTGAGCAAGGGATCCCTTGCTGGGGGAAGAACGTTTCACTTCCGCAATTACTGAGATTTCCTCGCCCCGAAGATATTCAAGTGCATCCAGTGGTCTCGCTGCTTGATCGATTTGCTCGAATAACTGCTCCCTGGAAATACGACGCATCTCTAGGTCTTCTCGAACTCCAACGATAATTTGGTCCAAGACGCTCATGGATTTGGCTTCTCTGAAATTGATGGGTCAATTCCTTGGTCAAGGGCGTTCCATGGAGAGAGATCCTTAGGACGGCGTTCGTAGCGAGAGGGAAGTTTAACAATTCTTCGCACCACATAGAACGTGAGGGCCATGAGCGAAATGGCGATGGCGATGAATGCAAACATTAAAGCGCTCTCATTTCGTTAGCTGCCGTAATTGCCCCCAGGACCGCAGCCGCTTTGTTCATCGTCTCCTGGTTCTCGGCCACTGGATCTGAATCTGCAACGATCCCGCTACCAGCCTGGACGTAGGCCACTTGTTCGCGAATGACTGCAGTGCGAATTGCAATGCACGCATCTATATTGCCGGTGAAGTCGATGTAGCCAATAGCTCCGCCATAAATTCCACGTCGGGTCGGCTCTAGGGTTTCGATAATCTCCATTGCACGTGGCTTCGGCGCCCCCGAGAGCGTCCCGGCCGGAAAAGTCGAGAACAGAGCGTCTATCGGGGTAGAAGTTTTTGCTAACTTTCCGGTGACCGTCGAACCAATATGCATAACATGGGAAAAACGTTCGATATGCATGAACTCGACCACTTCAACGCTTCCGGGTGCGCACACGCGACCCAGATCATTGCGACCCAGATCAACCAACATCAAATGCTCAGCGCGCTCTTTCGGATCGGCAAGAAGCTCCTCACTCAGGCGGAAATCTTCCTCCGGTGAGGCTCCTCTGTGGCGAGTGCCTGCGATGGGATGAATGAGCACCTCTCCGTCCGTGACTTTAACAAGTGCTTCTGGGCTCGAACCTACGACATCAACGCCGTCTCGTAGTCTCAAGAGAAACATATATGGGCTTGGATTGTGAAGTCGGAGCATTCGATATACATCGAGTGCGTCCGCCTTGCATTCCATGGAAAACTTCTGTGATAGAACGATCTGGAATGCCTCGCCTGCAACGATATCTGCTTTGATGCGCTCGACATTTGATCGGTAGGTGTCGGCGGAAGTGTGACGTGTGTAAATAGGTGCCGAGTGGCGATCGATCTCTGCTAGAAAGCCGGGAATTGGAATAAGCAAATCATTTTGCATCCGATCCAATCGACTCTGAGCCGACGCCCACGCCTGGTCAACATGTGCACCGCTTCCATCCCAGTTAATCGCGTTGGCGATGAGAGTGATCGTGCCATCGTTGTGGTCCACTACAGCGAGGTCGCTCGTGAGCATGAATGCCAGATCAGGTATGGGAACATCCTTGACGCCGAGGTTGGGCAATTTCTCGAGAGAGCGCACGCAGTCGTATCCCATATAACCAACGAGGCCGCCAGTAAGGGGTGGCAGACCCGGAATTTTCGGAGAGCGAAGCTGGGCGGATGCAATGCGAAGTGCATCTAACGGTGGCATGCCAGTAGGTGCTCCAGTAGGAGGCGTTCCCTCCCAGATGGCAGCACCGTCCTTCTCTGTCAGCGTGGCCTGGCTTCTTACTCCCACGAATGAATAACGAGACCAGACGCCTCCATGCTCGGCGGATTCAAGGAGAAATGTCCCCGGGGCGTTCTTGGCGAGTTTGCGATAAACGCCGAGAGGTGTCTCGCTATCGGCTAGTAGTGTGCGCCACACCGGTATGACGTTGTACTCCTTCGCGTACGCGCGAAAGTCTTCAATGTTCATCGAGTCGTCGTCTCAATATTGTTGTGAAAGCAAGTGCGGTCTCCCGTGTGGCATGCTCCCCCAACTTGTGTCACCTTCAGCAAGACGGCGTCTCCATCGCAATCGAGAGAGATCGATGTGACGCTCTGCGTGTGACCAGATGTTGCGCCCTTAACCCACAATTCGTTCCGGCTTCTGCTCCAATAAGTGGCTCGACCCGTTGCCATAGTTGCCGCAAGTGCTTGCCTGTTCATCCACGCCAACATCAGCACTTCCCCACTTTCACTATCTTGGGCGATTGCCGCCACGAGATCTACTGGACTCTTCAGCAGTCTCTCCACCTCTGCGGGGAGTTCATATTTATCGGACATACCCGCATTCTGCCCTATTGATTACTCACCTCGCGAATGCAATAACCCGCTTGGCTCAAATAGCGCTTCACCTCTTCGATTCTGAAAATTCCAAAATGAAATACGCTGGCAGCAAGAAGTGCGTCGGCTCCGGCATCGAGGGCGAGAGCGAAATCTTCAAGGGATCCAGCACCCCCGCTGGCGATCAGTGGAACTCGCGAAATGGATCGAACTGCGCGGATCATCTCAATGTCATAACCCTTTCGAGTTCCATCCGCATCCATGGAATTGAGAAGAATCTCGCCCACGCCCATTTCGCAGGCCTTTTCGATCCAGACCAGGGCGTCAATTCCCGTTCCTTTTCGGCCGCCATGGGTCGTTACTTCAAAGCCAGAATCGGTGTGGGCACGACGGGCATCTACGGAGAGCACGAGGACCTGCGATCCGAAAGTATCGGCAATTTCCGATATCAATTCTGGTCGGTCAATCGCGGCAGTGTTGATGGAAACTTTATCCGCACCTGCTCGCAAAAGTTGGTTTACATCAGATACCGATCGAATGCCACCACCGACGGTGAGTGGTATAAAGACTTGATCCGCACTCTTTCGGACGACCTCGAGAGTAGTCTCGTGACCCGAACTGCTGGCAGAAATATCGAGAAAAGTGAGTTCATCGGCTCCTTCGCGCTGATATAGCGAAGCCATCTCAACGGGGTCCCCGGCGTCGACGAGGTTAGTGAAGTTCACCCCCTTGACAACCCTGCCATCGGTGACATCCAGACAAGGAATAATCCGCACCGAAAGTGTCATTGGCGCGTTATCGCCAGGGCTTGAGGAAAGGTGAAAGCGCCAGCGTAAAGCGCCTTACCGACGATAGCGCCCTCTACGCCAATGGATCCGAGTGAAACCAATGCCTGGATATCTGCAAGGGATGAAATGCCACCACTGGCAATCACCGGACGATCCGTCGCCGCGCATACCGACTTCAGCAAATCAAAATTTGGGCCAGTCAGAGTTCCGTCCCGCTCGACATCGGTCACTACATAACGTGCACATCCATCACGATCTAGGCGCTCGAGGGTTTCATACAGGTCGCCGCCTTCCTTGGTCCAACCTCTGGCAGCAAGAGTATGGCCGCGAACGTCCAAGCCAACCGCAATCCGGTCTCCAAATTCTGCAACCACACGCGAGGTCCAATCGGGATTCTCCATTGCAGCAGTTCCAAGGTTTATTCGTCGACAGCCCGTTGCCAGCGCTCTTTCAAGAGATTCGTCATCTCGAATGCCGCCGGATAATTCGACTTTGATATCGAGTTTTCCTACCACCTGAGCAAGCAATTCAGAGTTATTCCCGCGGCCGAAAGCGGCGTCAAGATCAACTAGATGGAGCCACTCCGCCCCTGAGCTCTGGAATTCAAGTGCCACTTCCAAGGGATCACCGTAAACTGTCTCGCGTGCTAACTCCCCTTGAACGAGCCTGACCGCGTGACCATCTTTGACGTCGACGGCAGGGAGTAATTCAAAATACTGCGGTGTCATAGTGTCTTGGTCCAATTCATGATCAGTCTCAACCCAGCCGACCCAGATTTTTCCGGGTGAAATTGTGTTGCGCTCATGGCCCCGTCCTCGACTGCTGATACGAAACGCTCACCGTATTCAGTCCAACTCACTATTTGACCAACTTCCTTCTTGACCGCATATGAGTGCACGAAATAAAAGGACTCTGCCTCCACGCCATCAAATAACACCGATCCCGGAGAAGAATGAACTGTATTCCAGCCCATGTGAGGAAGAACCGGAGCATCCAATTTGCCCACAGAGCCTTGCCAGATTCCCACGCCAACGGTACTTGACGCATTTTCCCGCGAAGACTCCAAACCTTCGCTGAAAAGTATCTGCATACCGACACATATTCCTAAGGTCGGACGCTGTTGAGCATTTCTCGTGCGAATGATTTCGTCGCCTCCTATTTGTATGAGGCCGTTCATGCAGGATCGGAACGCTCCAACTCCGGGAACAACAAGACCGTCGGCCTCAAGTGCGATACGGCGATCGGAGGTAACAACAACCTCGGCCCCCGTCGTTTCGAAAGCGCGCTGTGCGGAGCGAAGGTTCCCCGAACCGTAGTCAAGAATTGCTATCAACGAGACCTCACAATCAGAGGGAACCCTTGGTCGAGGGGACACCTAAGACTCGTGAATCAAGGGTGACCGCATCGCGCAACGCTCTTGCGACAGCTTTGAATTGAGCTTCAAGAACGTGGTGGGCGTTGCGGCCCTCGAGAACCCGTACATGCAATGCGATATGGGCCTCGGCAACAATTGACTCCCAAATGTGTTTTCCCAGGGTCGTATCGAAAGTTCCAATAAGTTCAACGATCTCTGGCTGACGGTGCACTAGATATGGTCGACCGGAAAGATCCACGGCGGCCTGTACGAGGACCTCGTCGAGGGGAACCATGGCATCGCCGAATCGGCGAATTCCAGCCTTGTCCCCCAGTGCTTCTCTCAATGCTTGCCCCACCGCAAGGGACGTGTCTTCAACCGTGTGATGTGAGTCCACATGGATATCTCCTTGCGTCTTCACACGAAGGTTGAACCCTGAATGCTTTCCCAGTTGACCCAGCATGTGATCGAAGAAAGGAACACCAGTGTCAATATCGATGGTTCCGTGGCCATCAAGGTTGAGTTCGACCAACACATTGGATTCCTTGGTCACTCTTTCAACATGAGCAGTTCTCATATGTTTCCTCCTTGTGATTTGGCCAGTGAAGTGGTGAGGGAGTCGATGAACCTTTGATTTTCAACCGCAGTGCCGATGCTCACCCTTAAATAACCCGATAATCCCACATCTCGTACCAGTACGCCTTGATCCAACAGAGAATTCCAGATCTCCCTCGAGGACGGAACGGTAAATAGGAGAAAATTCGCGCTGCTGGGAATGACCTCTGCTCCGAGTTCCTTAAGTTCAGAGGCCATCCTTTCTCGATCTGCAATTAACGTGGCGACTTTCGCTAGTAGCTCGTCACTGTGATCAAGGGCAACTAATGCGACCGCCTGAGTGATTGCACTCAGGTGATACGGCAACCGAACCAATTGAAGCGCGTTGATGACCTCCTTGTTGGCGGCGAGGTACCCAACTCGTGCACCCGCGAACGCGAACGCCTTGCTCATCGTACGAACAACCAAAAGATTCGGATACCTATCCAAAAGGGTTACCGCAGAGGATTCGCTGGAAAACTCAGCATAAGCCTCGTCCACCACCAAAAGGCCTGCGAACTCGGCAGTGACATTGACGAGGACTTCAATGTCACGCAATGCAATTGCCGTACCGGATGGATTATTCGGCGTCGTAACAAAAACCAATCTTGCTTTGGTGCTTCTGATCTGCTGGCTGGCGAGATCAACATCCAAGGAAAAGTCCGGATTTCGTTCTCCATTAACCCACGGGGTACCGGTAACGTGGGCAATTAAGGGATGCATCGAATACGAAGGCGTGAATCCCAAAGCGCTTTCTCCGCCAAAGGCTAGGAAAAGAGACTGGATAATTTCATTGCTGCCGTTTGCCGCCCAAATATTCTGCTCCGACAAATGTGTCCGTGATCGCGTGTTAAGAAAGTTCGCCAAACCCTTCCTAAGGGCAATGAAATCTCGGTCCGGGTAGCGATTGAGCGAACCGGCGACTTCCTCGACTTTACGTGCGATCGCGTCAACTAGTTCTCTAGAGGGTGGGTAGGGGTTCTCATTGGTATTGAGCTGAGCAAGCGAAGGCAACTGTGGGGCACCATAAGGCGAGAGACTTCTGAGGTCAGTGCGCAGCGGCAACCAACTTGGCCATTCTTGTTGGCTCATCCGATATCCAAACGCACGGACATCGCCTCACCGTGCGCCGGTAGATCTTCCGAATTCGCAAGAGTAATGACCGTCGGGGTGATGTCTCGGAAGGCAGACTCGCTGTATTCAATGAAATGAAGGCCACGCAAAAACGTCTGTACTGATAGGCCACTTGAGTGGCATGCGCATCCGCCCGTCGGCAAGACGTGATTTGATCCAGCTGAATAATCACCAAGGGAGACCGGCGAATAGCGACCGATGAATACGGCCCCTGCGTTTCGTACGCGCAGAGCGTCTTGGCTCGCATGGATGGTCTGGATTTCCAAGTGCTCGGCAGCGTAGGCGTTGACAACATCGAGTCCCTGGTCAAGGGAGTCAACAAGAACGATTGCCGATTGAATACCTGACAAAGCTTCAGCAATTCTCTTCGAATGTTTCGTCTTAGGCACGCGGGCACGAATTTCATTTTCAACAGTTAAAGCCAATTCTACGGACGTGGTTACTAGAACGGCCGCTGCGATCGTGTCGTGCTCAGCTTGGCTCATCATGTCCGCAGCCACGTCCGAAGCAACCGCGCTCTCATCGGCGAGTATTGCAATTTCAGTGGGTCCGGCTTCGGAATCAATTCCGACGATGCCACGAAGTGCGCGCTTTGCTGCGGCCACGTAAATGTTTCCGGGTCCGGTAATCATATCTACGCGCTCGCATACCCCTTCCATTCCATATGCAAAAAGGGCGATTGCCTGTGCTCCCCCTACGGCATAGACCTCATAAATTCCCAGAAGTGCACACGTGGCCAAAATTGTGGGATGCGGCCAGCCACCAAAATCCTTCTGGGGAGGCGACGCAACGGCAATGCTGGCGACCTCGGCAATTTGTGCAGGGATGACGTTCATCATCACACTGCTGGGATACACCGCTCGACCCCCGGGCACATAAAGCCCCACACGATCTACCGGAATCCATCTTTGCGTGACCGTGCCGCCTTCGACTACTTGGGTCAACGTTTCATCACGCCTCTGGCTCTGGTGAACCTGAATAATCCGAGCGATCGACAACTCCAAGGCAGTGCGAATCACAGGATCCAACTGAGTTAACGCGAGGTCAATCTCTTCACTCGGAACCCGGATGGAGGGTGGCCGCACCCCGTCAAATTCCTGGGCCAAATCGAGAAGGACATTTTCATCTCCCTTTGCCACGCGATCCAAGATCGGGACAATGAGGTTCATCGCTTTTGCCACATCAAGGGTGGCCCTGGGCAATTCGCTGCGGTATTGCGCCTTTGAGAGAGATCGACCGCGCAAATCAACGGTACGTATCATCGCCTGCTCTCTTTTCTCCTATGGGGCCAGTGGGGACAAAGTCTAGAGGCAGGACGTTTGGGCGTGAGTACACATATTCGACTAGGGCAGGCAGTCGGGCCCGAGGATCGCCTTGAGATCAGCGCTCAGACTTGGAGAGGCGGTGATCTTTGGTTCCAACTTCAAGACAGTGCTCTTGCCGTGATCATCTAGCTGTAAATGCACTTCCCGCGCACCGGGGTGGGTCCGAAGAATCTCCTTAAGGCGATCCACAACCGGCGGAGTGCACTGAACAATGGGCATCTTGATAGTTAAGGGGCCGAGCGCGCCTGGGGAAATCTCCGGAAAACTCATTTCAAGGGCAGTGAAACGAATTTGATCCTCGCGGCGATCTACGCGTCCGCGAATGACGACAACGCGGTCCTCCATCAAGGTCAGTGCATATTGGGTATACGTCTTGGCAAAAAACAACGCTTCAATCGATCCCTCTAAATCCTCGATTGTCACGATGGCCCACGAAGCACCTTGACGGGTGACTTTCCTCTGGATGTTAGTGACGAGACCACCGATGGTCACCATTCGATCCTGCGTTGCGACATCATCTAGAAGTTGGCTAATCGATACATCTGTTGCCGTTCGCAAAATGTGTTCGATGCCGAGCAGAGGGTGATCGGAGACGTAGAGACCGAGCATCTCGCGTTCGTAAGCTAGCAATTGGGATTTCTCCCATTCCCCTGTCGGAATCTCCCATTCCATGTCAGAAACATTTTCGACCGATTCGCCTCCGAAGAGATCAAACTGACCTATGGCCTCCGCGCGTTTGGTTTCAATAATCGAGTCAATCGCCTCCAAGTGCACACTCATTAAGCCTTTACGAGATACGCCGAAAGAGTCAAAAGAACCGGCCTTGATCAATGATTCAATCGTCTTCTTGTTGCAGACCTGAGCGTCTACCTTTGCTAAAAAGTCTCCAAAAGAAGTGAAGCGGCCCTTTAACTCACGTGATCGCTTAATAATTGCGACTACGCCTTCGCCAACATTTCGGATCGCAGCCAGACCAAAACGAATATCCGTTCCCCGCGGCGTGTACTCCGAGTTTGATTCGTTAACATCCGGTGGAAGAACTTGAATCCCCATCCGACGGCACTCGCTGAGGTAGAGGGCAGATTTGTCTTTATCATCTCTAACGCTGGTGAGGAGGGCAGCCATATATTCCGTCGGATAATTCGCTTTCAGGAATGCAGTCCAATAAGAGACCACCCCATAACCGGCGCTATGTGCGCGGTTAAAGGCATAATCAGAGAAGGGAATGAGCGTTTGCCATAATTTTTCAACGGCGCCGTCGCTAAAGCCGTTGGCCTTCATTCCCTCTTGGAAAAAAACATACTCTTTGTCCAAAATCTTGCGATCCTTCTTCCCCATCGCCTTGCGGAGCAAATCCGCACGACCTAGAGAGAACCCGGCCACCTTCTGGGCAATCGCCATTACCTGCTCTTGATAAACGATGAGGCCGTAAGTATCACCAAGAATTTCCTGCAGAGGCACCGACAGTTCAGGATGAATCGGCTCGACGCTCTTCCTGCCGTTCTTACGATCGGCGTAGTTGTTATGTGCATTTTCTCCCATGGGCCCGGGTCGATACAGGGCGATTACCGCGGAAATGTCGGCGAAGGAGTCAGGTGCCATCGAACGCAGCAGGGCGCGCATTGGACCACCATCGAGTTGAAAGACGCCGAGAGTATCACCACGTGCCAGCAGTTCGAATGCCTTGGGATTATCCAGGGTAAGGGATTCAAGAACCACGTCTTCACCTTGGTTCGCCTTGATATTGAGCAGGCAATCATCGAGGACTGAAAGGTTACGCAAACCAAGAAAATCCATCTTCAAAAGACCGGTCGCCTCGCAAGCGCCCATGTCGAATTGAGTGATGATTGCACCGTCTGCTTCTCGACGATGAATCGGGATTACGTCAAGAAGCGGCTCGCGAGAAAGGATGACTCCCGCCGCATGCACGCCCCACTGTCGCTTCAATCCCTCAAGGCCAAGGGCTGTATCTACTACTCGCTTTGAATCTGGATCGGACTCGTAGAGGGCGCGGAATTCGCCGGCTTCTACGTAACGATCATTTTTTGAATCGAAAATCCCAGCTAGTGAAATATCTTTACCCATAATCGACGGAGGAAGAGCCTTGGTCAATCTTTCACCAATTGCATACGGGTAGCCCAATACGCGGCTTGAATCCTTGAGCGCTTGCTTAGATTTGATAGTTCCGTAGGTAATGATCTGCGCTACCCGATCCTCGCCATACTTCAACGTCGCGTAACGAATCATGTCGCCACGGCGTCGCTCATCGAAGTCCAGGTCTATATCGGGCATCGAGATCCGCTCCGGATTCAGGAATCGCTCGAACAAGAGCCCATGCTGGATCGGATCCAAAGCGGTTATTCCAAGGGCATATGAGACCAACGAACCGGCTGCTGAGCCTCGACCCGGCCCAACGCGGATGCCCTCTTTCTTGGCATGACCGACGAGGTCTGCGACCACAAGAAAGTAACCTGGAAAACCCATTTTGGTCATCACGTCAAGTTCGTACTGAAGGCGCTTCATATGTCCACTTGGAATCTGACCGCCCATCTTTTCAGTAAGACCGCGGATCGCTTCCTGGCGAAGCCAGGTATCTTCACTCTCACCCTCCGGAACGGTGAACTGCGGTAAGAGGTTCTCTCCTTCACGCAAGGTAACGTTGCAACGTTCAGCAACGAGCAAAGTGTTGTCGCAGCTCTCAGGAATATCTTTGAAAAGTTCGCGCATCTGTGCGGGAGTCTTCAAATAGAATTCGTCATTTTCAAATTTGAATCTTTTAGGGTCGGCCAGCGTTGAACCGGATTGGACGCAGAGCAGCACTTCATGCGCGGCAGCATCCTCTTTTCGCGTGTAGTGAAGATCGTTCGTCGCAAGCAATGGCAGGTTCAAATCCTTTCCGAGCTTGAGAAGGTCGGCCATCACCCGGGATTCAATCGTTATGTTGTGATCCATTACCTCAAGGTAGAAATTTTCAGGCCCGAAAATGTCGCGGAGTTCACCGGCGGCTCGTGCCGCCTCTTTGTAAGCACCCATTCGAAGTCGAGTTTGAATCTCTCCGCCTGCGCATCCAGTCGTTGCAATAAGTCCAGTGTTGTACTTCGACAAAAGGTCGCGGTCCATACGAGGTTTGTAGTAATAGCCTTCGAGGGAGGCAAGGGAGGAAAGCCGAAATAAGTTGCCAAGACCCTCGTTGTTCTCGGCAAGGAGAGTCATATGCGTGTACGCCCCTCCGCCAGAGACGTCGTCCTCGCCGCCCTCGGCCCATTTGACTCTGCGCTTGTCGAATCGGGATTCAGGGGCAACATAGGCCTCTATTCCAATAATGGGTTTTACGCCGACCTTCTTCGACTGCTTGTAGAAATCAAATGCCCCGAATACGTTTCCGTGATCGGTCATGGCAATTGCTGGCATTCCTTGTGCGGCAACTTCTCCGACTAGATCTGCAACACGGGCAGCACCATCGAGCATCGAATACTCGGTGTGTACATGGAGATGAACAAAGGAGGTCACGATTGGTGACACTAGTCCTTACGGGAGGACGGATGAGTCAAGCAACGCGAGCGCCCGATCTAAATCCGCAGGGTACGGGGCCTGAAAGTCCATGAGGGCATTGGTGAGCGGATGGCGAAAGCGTAGTTCTAGCGCGTGAAGCCAGGGTCTAGACATTTCCAAGCGCGCCGCAATTGTGGGGTCGGCACCGTAGGTGAGATCTCCCACAAGCGGATGGCGAAGGGCAGAGAAGTGAACTCGGATCTGGTGGGTTCTACCAGTCTCAAGTTCAACTTTAACGAGGGAAACGGCGCGGTAATACTCGATTACCTCATAGTGGGTAATGCTCTGCTTGCCGTCGGCTACGACGGCAAATCGGTAATCCTCTTTCGGGTGTCGATCAATGGGCGCATCGATTGTTCCGGTGGATGGATCCATATGACCTTGGACAAGGGCATGATAAATTTTTTCCACTTCACGATTCTTGAATGCACTTTTCAAAAATGAGTACGCCTGATCCGTTTTAGCAACAACCATCAAACCACTGGTACCAACATCGAGTCGGTGGACGATGCCAGCTCGTTCGGCCGCGCCACTTGTCGAGACTGTGTAACCCGCCGCTGTCAATGCGCCGACTACCGTGGGACCAGTCCATCCGGGACTTGGATGGGCAGCACAACCCACTGGCTTGTTGATGACCACGATCGAGTCGTCATCGTAAACAACGGAAAAACCTTCAATCGGTGTCAGGGGTATCGCCTCGCCAACCGCGGTGTCGGGCATAAGGATTTCGATGACTTGACCTGCAAGGACTCGATCAGATTTCTGCATGGACAGCCCACGACAGGTGACGTCCCCCGTCTCCAGAAGGCCGGCGATAGTCGTCCGGGAAAGCCCGAGAACACGAGTGAGGGCGCTGTCAACACGTGCGCCATCGACTCCTTCTGGCAATGCCAGCGATCGAAACTCACGGGCCATCATGATCACCACTTGAAATACTTTTTGTTAGCGGAGCAATATTGCCAATGGAGAGGTAACTAGCCAAAATCGCAGCAATCACAATCGAGGTGTCAGCGAGGTTGAAAACTGGCCAATGCGGAAGTTCAATCCAGTCAATGACCTGGCCCTTCATGGCACCCGTCCCAACATTTGCGCGAAGAATACGATCGCTGAGATTACCCAGAGTTCCACCAAGAACGAGTCCGAGGACAATTCCCCACCGTCGGGATGTAATTCGCGGTGCCCAGTAGCCAATGGCCAATATGACAAGTATTGCGAAGGCCGCAAGTAAGACTGTCCCACCCGTTGCAAGACTAAATGCGGCCCCCGAATTGCGAGTGAAAGTCAGCTTAAGAAAATCGCCAATGATCTTGCGAGGTTCCTTGCCAGCCAGAGAATTGACCGCCCAATTCTTGCTGACAAAGTCAGTTGCCCATACCAGCGCTGCGACCAGAAGGACGCTGCCCCAAATTGGATACTTTCGGCGCAATGTCAGCGCCGTTCTTCCTTCTGTTTGCAGGGCATACATAAAGTGGCACGTGGGAAAACGTGAAGCCGAGCCTTTCCGATGGCGTTTCCGCACTCTTCACAGCGACCATAGCTCTTATCATCAATGCGTTCGATCGCTCGTTCGGTCTGCAAGACCATGTCACGTGCATTAATCACAAGGGACATTTCATGTTCTCGTTCAAAAGTTTTCGTCCCGGCATCGGCCTGATCATCGCCGGCGCCATCGCCTGATTCGCGAATAAGGTCATCCATCTCCAACTCGGCATCTGCCAATTCGGTGCTAAGGCGGACCAATTCCTTTGCTAACTCGGCTCGAACGACCTTCAAGTCGAGAACAGTCCAAGGTGCTTCATTGTCGGAGACGACTACAGGAGTGGGAGCAACCTTGATGGGTTTCAAAGGCGCGACCTTCTTGCCGTTCTTGGTCGGGCGAGGAGGAGGAGGCATCACAAGACGGCGCTCCTCGGCGACCGGGGCGTGAATCGGTGGGACAGCCGTTGCAGGGGCAACAAGGGTCTTTGAAGGGAACGGGCGACCTGGGGCTTTCTTGGCTGGTCTGGAAGGAACGACCTTTTTGGCAGGAGCCTTCTTGGCAGGAGCCTTCTTGGCTACCGGTTTTTTCACAGCGACCTTTTTGGCAGGAGCTTTCTTGGCTACCGGCTTGACACTCTTTTTCTTCACTACCACGGCGCGTAACCTATGCTGATTTGGAGGAAAACGCCACTCTACGCGCGATGGAATACACTAAAACCTTCGCGCCAAGGGCAATGACGAGGCAATCACCTCCGAGCCTGTTGGAAGAGCCACGGTGATCTATCGCTGTGGGGTAGAACCAACGCGCGATACGGGAAAGAGGTGCGCCCCTTCTTTTTTTGTGGGCGTGCAAGGCGGGTGGTACCGCGGACTCGTACATCGAGTGCGTCCCTCCAATTGACATCACTGGACTCGGTGAGGTGGAGGGATCTAGATGAATGAGTACCGTGCAATAGGGGCGCATATCGATCTGCCCGCAATGGAGCACTCAATCCTTGATTTCTGGAGTGCGAACTCGATCTTCCACAAGAGCCTTCAAGCTCGAGCGGGCCAGGAACCTTGGACTTTCTATGAAGGACCCCCTACGGCCAACGGTGCACCAGGAACCCATCACATTGAAGCGCGCGTTTTTAAAGATGTGTTTCCGCGCTATCAAACGATGAAAGGTAAATACGTCTTTCGAAAGGCGGGTTGGGATTGCCATGGCTTGCCCGTAGAGATCGCGATCGAAAAAGAACTCGGCTTTACCAGCAAGGGCGACATTGAAAAATATGGAATTGCTCAGTTCAACAGGAAGTGTCGAGATTCAGTTCAGCGCCATGTTGGCGAGTTCACCAAGATGACAAATCGAATGGGATTCTGGGTAGATTTTGACGAGGCCTACTGGACCATGTCACCCGAATATATTGAAAGCGTGTGGTGGAGTCTCAAGCAGATCTGGGAGAAAGGTCTGCTTGTCCAGGATCACCGGGTTGCCCCGTATTGCCCTCGCTGCGGAACTGGACTCTCAGATCATGAATTAGCCCAAGGTTATGAAACGGTCACCGACCCTTCCGTGTACGTGCGCATGCCGATTACGTCGGGACCTCTAGCCAAACTGAACGCATCGCTTTTGGTATGGACGACAACTCCATGGACTCTTGTGGCAAACACGGCAGTTGCCGTCAACCCAGATGTCACCTACCTCGTAGTCGAGGAAGAAGTTGATGGAGTAAGAGAAGTTTTGGTGATCGCGGAGCGCCTCGTCGGCTTCCTTAAAGGGGAAGTCACCGTACTTCTCCACATCAACGGCAAAGATCTCGAACGAACTACCTACAGTCGACCTTTCGACTACGTGAACATTCCAGATTCACACTTTGTCGTGCTCGCCGATTACGTCACAACAGATGACGGGACCGGGTTAGTTCACCAATCCCCCGCGTTTGGAGCCGATGACTTCGCGGTCTGTAGAAGTTACGGCCTTCCGGTTGTTAACCCCATCGCCAGCGACGGAACATTTCTCCCGGATGTTGACGTTGTGGCAGGAGTCTTCTTCAAGGATGCCGACAAAACCCTCGTAAAAGAGCTTAAAACACGGGGTCTTCTCTACAAACATGAGCCGTACGAGCACCAATATCCGCATTGCTGGCGTTGCCACACCGCACTCATCTACTACGCGCAACCCTCATGGTATATCCGAACCACGTCGATCAAAGAAGAGATGATCCGCGAGAACGAAAAGACCAATTGGTACCCCGAAACTATCAAATCAGGACGATATGGGGACTGGCTCAACAACAACATCGACTGGGCCCTTTCTCGAAATCGATATTGGGGAACCCCGCTTCCCATTTGGCGATGCGAGAACGCGCACATTGTCTGCGTCGGCTCGCTCAAGGAGTTGGGTGAATTAGCCGGGTCGGAATTGAGCTCGCTGGATCCGCATCGCCCCTACGTTGATGACATCACGTGGACATGCTCAGAATGTCAGTCACCAATGCTTCGCGTCAGCGAGGTAATAGACGGTTGGTACGACTCAGGTGCAATGCCATTTGCCCAATGGGGGTACCCACATAAGGAAGGGTCACAAGAGAAGTTCGTGGCGGCCTACCCTGCCGACTTTATTTGCGAGGCTATAGATCAAACGCGCGGGTGGTTCTACACCCTCATGGCCGTGGGAACACTCGTGTTTGGGAAGAGTTCGTATGAGACCGTCCTATGCCTTGGGCATATTCTGGATAAGGACGGCCGCAAGATGAGCAAGCACCTCGGTAATGTCTTGGCGCCCATCCCCTTGATGGATCAGCACGGTGCAGACGCCGTTCGATGGTACATGTTGGCGGCGGGTTCGCCTTGGGCTCCGCGTCGCGTCGGTCACGATGCAATAAACGATGTAGTTCGCAAGACACTTTTGACGTATTGGAATACGGTTTCTTTCCTGGCGCTCTATGCCAAGGCATCGAATTTCGATGTGAGCTTGACGCCTGACATCGCGAAACGGTCGCTCATGGATCGTTGGATTTTTTCAGAATTGCAGGAACTCATCATCGAAGTAGATGACTCACTCGCCAATTTTGATTCTCAACGCGCTGGCAAAGCACTAGGAGCATTCATCGATGACCTTTCAAATTGGTATGTCCGCCGCTCTCGTCGGAGATTCTGGGAGGGCGATCCCAGCGCGCTGGCCACCCTGCATGAGTGCATGCATACCTTGACTTTGTTGATGGCCCCGATGGTTCCCTTCATCACTGAGCACGTCTGGCAAGAACTGCTCCGTCCTGTCGATTCGTCCCTTCCGGAGTCCGTTCACCTCTCGAACTTCCCGATTCCCAGTCTTGTCCACATCGATTCAGCGCTCTCAACCCAGGTGGCTCAGACGCGCCGGATAGTCGAACTAGGACGTGCTGCCCGGGCCGAATCCTCCGTCAAAATTCGCCAGCCACTTGCACGGGCACTCATCGCCGCATCCGGTTGGAGCCAGCTGCCCGATTCCATGAAAGCTCAGATCGCCGAAGAGCTCAATGTCATCCATCTTGAAGATATCGCTGCGGCCCGCGGCGACCTCGTCGACGTGAGTGTGAAAGCAAACTTTCGGTCCCTAGGCGGCAAATATGGCGCGGCCGTCCAGGAAATAGCCGCGGCGCTCAAGGCGCTGCCGGCAGAGGAGTTGGTCCAAGAGATCCGCTCGGAGGGATTCAAGAGGATTGCCACGGCGAATGGTCAGTGGAAGATCCAGACCGATGATCTTGTCATTACTGAACAACCAAAGAGCGGTTGGACGGTAGCAAGCCATGATGGCGAGAGTGTCGCACTGGATCTGACTCTCACCCCCGAGCTCATCGCGGCGGGGCAGGTGCGAGAGGTGATTCGGTACTTGCAAGAATCTCGAAAGAATCAAGGTTTTGACATAAGCGATCGAATTGTCGTTGCCTACAACGTGAAAGCAGACGTTCTTGCGGCGATCGCGACCGCCCGGGAACACATTAAGAACGAAGTATTGGCGCTAGAGATGAGCCACGATGCGACCCTACCCCTGGGTGAAAATGACCTTGGAATCGCTGCGCGCTTGCAGAAGGTGAATTAGAGACGGCTAACAAGTGGGATGAGTAATTGAACTGCGAAAAATAGAACAAGAAATGAAAGGTCGAGGCTTGCTGCCCCGAGTCGAAGCGGAGGGATGAATCGCCGGACCAGTGCCGTTGGTTTGTCAGTTATTGCGTAAATCGCTTCTGCGATGAAAAGCATGAGGCCGCGAGGTCTCCAAGAACGAGAGAAGAGTCGGACGTAATCAAGAATCAGCCGACCTAGAAGAGCCAACAAGAACAGGCGCAAAATTAATACTAGATAGGACCCGATGTGGAGCATCTTCAGCTCTGGTTGAAGAAGCTTGCCTCAGCAGCTGCAGTCTTGTCCTCGCTGCTCACGCGAACATTTGCCGGCGATAACAGAAAGACCTTTGACGTCACCCGTTCAATCGTTCCGTGCAAGCCAAAAACGAGTCCACTTGCGAAATCGACGAGCCGTTTGCGTTCTGATTCGTCCATGTCGGATAAGTTAATGATGACTGGATTTCCTTCACGGTATTGCTCACCAATAGTTCGGGCTTCATTGTAGAAACGTGGATGCAAAGTCACGATCCGATCCAAAACGGGAAGATCAAGTTGCACTGGAGCGGCCACAACAGGTGCGATCACCAAAGTTGCAGGACGAATCTGACTTTTGTATTTTTGTTCTGCAGTTTTGGGTTGAGCAAAGACTTGATCCGTATGTTCATCAGTTCCAAGGTCTGGGTCATCCATGAGCCCCAGATAATTCGCCATTTTTCGCAATGCATTAGCCATAGGTAAAAGGTTACCCAATGTCGACGCGGGAACCGAGGATTGAGCTGCCTATCCGCAGATGTGTCGCACCGTGCTCGATAGCGGTCTCAAAGTCACCGCTCATTCCAGCCGAAAGGGCGGGTGAGGAGGGAAATTGTTGGCGAAAATCACTGTGAATTCGTGCCAGGCGCGAAAAGGCACTCTCAGAAATCTCTCCCAATGGAGCCACTGCCATCAGGCCCTCTAGTCTCAACGAAGACTGTGCAAGAACCAATTCTGCAAGTGGAGCTAGGTCTTGGGGCAAGGCTCCTCCACGCCCCGGTCGTGGATCCAAGCAGACCTGGATAAAGATCGAGATCACCTTCGATTCCGGAAGCGCGCCGGCGAGGAGCCTCAGGTGCCGAGCATCATCCAAGGAGTGCACCACATCAGCCCAGAGTACAATCGAGGAAATCTTGTTGCTCTGAATCTGGCCTTGAAAATGCCACCTGCCCGGAAAAACTGCAGATTTTTCAGCTCCCTCGCGATCGCGGTTCTCAGCAAAATCATTTACCCCTAATTCATGCAGGATTTCAACATCCGATGTGGGATAAGTTTTAGTCACGGCTATCAGCGCTATGTCATCGTGAACTCGGCCGACACGTTGGGCGGCTTGCGCGATTCGGATACGTACAGAATTTAAATTAAATGAAATCTCTTCTGCACGGACATTCATTGCCAAATCAACCCCGCTTGGCGGCCTGTCAGGCCATCGCGTCTGTAGGAAAAGTAGTTTGGATTCTCGACCGTGCATATTGGTGATCGGGAGGTCTTGACCCCGACTCTCAACAACTCGAATGCGAGCGCGGCTGGAAGGTCAAGGGCAAGGGTCCCTTTGGCAGTGACCGATCTGGCTCTTGGAAATGCAGTGCCCACTTCGTCGTGAATATCACGACCCACTTCGTAGCAATTTCCACAAATGGACGGGCCTAGCATTCCGTAAATCCGTTCGGCGCCCAAAGCGTTCATGACCTTCATAGTCTTCATCGCCACCTCGTTGAGAAGGCCCTTACGACCCACGTGTGCAACCGCTATGACATGTTCAATGTCATCCCACAATAGGAGCGGGATGCAATCGGCCACAAGGACCCCCAAGACGATTCCCACTTCAGCTGTTACCAATGCATCGGAGTGAGGCTCATGACTGGTAATCGCGTCCACGAGAGCAACGCCATCTCCATGAGTCTGATTCATGTACTGCGTTGGACCAACCAGAGCCTTGACCAATCGACGGTTCTTAGAAACCGAGACACTGATATCTCCGACGTGAAGGGCCAGATTGTTGCTCTCATAGGGTGGACCGCTAGTCCCGCTCGCGCGATTTGTGAAGAGTGTCTGGACCAATAACGCCTACTTCATAAAATCAGGAACGTCGATCTCATCTTCTGCGATCAACTGTTCGAAAGTTACTCGATGACGCGAAGAGTACGACTCATCTAAATCCAAGGCCACTGCCAACGGGTCGTTGTCGCTGATTCGATCGGCATTCCCGCTCAAAGCGTTCGCATCGATTACCGGCATGGAGATTTTCTTGGGGGCCCCTCCATCAAAGCCCGCCGCAATAACGGTAATTCGAACTTCATCTCCTAAAGCATCATCAATGGTCGTTCCAAAAATTATCTTGGCATCGGGATGGGCCGCAGACTGTACCAACTCGCATGCCTCATTGATTTCAAACAGGCCCAGATCCGACCCTCCAGCAACAGAGAGGAGAACCCCCATTGCCCCGTCGATGGAGGCCTCAAGCAGCGGAGACGAAATTGCCAACTCCGCAGCACGTACCGCGCGATTCTCCCCGCGCGCAGAGCCGATGCCCATGAGTGCAGAACCCGCATCAGTCATAATGCTCTTCACATCTGCAAAATCAAGATTGATTAGTCCTGGTTGAGTAATGATCTCAGTTATCCCTTGGACTCCAGAAAGTAGAACTTGATCGGCACTCTTAAACGCCTCAACCGCCGTGATTGAACGATCTGATATCGCCAGAAGGCGATCATTTGGAATTACGATGAGCGTATCCACTTGAGTGCGAAGTTCATCAATACCTAAATCGGCTTGTCGTGCTCGAACCTTTCCTTCAAAGGAGAAGGGTCTTGTCACGACGCCTATTGTCAAAGCTCCCAATTCGCGGGCAATTTTCGCAACTATCGGTGCGCCGCCGGTGCCGGTTCCACCGCCTTCACCTGCGGTGACAAAAACCATATCCGCCCCGCGCAATGCTTCTTCAATATCGTCAACGTGATCGAGAACTGCTTCGCGGCCTCTTTCAGGTGATGCACCTGCACCTAATCCACGTGTGGACTTGCGACCGATATCTAATTTCACATCAGCATCACTCATCAAAAGATGTTGGGCATCTGTGTTGATTGCAATGAACTCAACACCTTTAAGCCCAACGTCAATCATGCGATTGATTGCGTTGACTCCGCCACCGCCGATTCCGACGACTTTGATAACGGCTAAATAATTCTGCGGTGAAGCCACGATGTATCCTCCTTATGAACCATGAACCTCAACTTGAGAATTACAGTTCTTCTTCCTGATAAGACGAAAGTAGGGCGCCGCGCACATCGGCGCAAACACCGACACGGAAGGTTGAAAACTTATTTAACAATGGGTGCATGCGGTGCAGACAAATCAATCTCTGTGATCTTGGAATTTTCCGGAAGCGCCACAAGTGCCTGAAAAACTTGCACTTTTAAGGGCATATTTGTCTGATCTCCCCAAGCAACAGTCAAGACTCTCTTTAGTGTTGGGCTCTCAATGGAGAGAATTGCCGCGTCAGTTCTATAGACGAGAATTCCCATTACTTGGGAACGCAATTGCATTGGTAGTCCCGTGAGTAAGTTGGCCGCGAATTTCGCAGAGACGCTGTTCGTCCCGCTAATGATTGGCAAGTGCGACCGCTCAATACTTGGAAGGTCAAATATGACCCCCGCGCTATCCACCAGATGGGTTTGGAATTGTGCAATCGGAGTTCTGGTCCACACGCGAACCGTCACAACTCCCTTTAACCAATTTCTACTTATGCTTGAATGATCGAGCCATGTGTACTTCTGTAGAGATTTCGCCAAAGACGGCGATTCAAGGCGCGCCATTTTGCCGCCAACATGGACGCTGCGCTCAATGGCAAAAGCCTCGGACGGATTTGGCGCCCCTACGACAACAACTTGCTTAACCGTGAAGAGTGAAGACCAACCGAGCACATATGCAGCAGACACAATGATGATAAAGGCAATGGCAAATGCCATACGTGTACCGGAACGGGTCTTCATCTTTGTCATTCTGGCACTAGTTGTTGTATCTGGCCATGAGTGCCTCGACGATTATCGAACCTAAGGCACTCACGTCCCCAGCACCCAACGTCAATATGACATCCCCAGGCTCGGCTTCAGCTACAACCGAGGCAACAACTGCCATGAAGTTCGGCTCATAAACTCCGTTTTTCATCAACTGGGTAATTGACTGGCCGCTAACACCGGGTAATTGCTTCTCACTTGATCCATACACTTCCAGAACCCAGGTTCGATCGGCCTTCTCCAGAACATCTGCAAATTCTTTCGTGAACGCACGAGTCCTTGAGTAGCGATGTGGTTGGAAGATCACCAATACGCGCCCATCCGTCGCGTACCTTTTAGCGGCAGTTAGCGTCACATCAATTTCGGTTGGATGGTGGCCATAATCATCGACGACTCGAATTCCATGTACTTGCCCTTTGAGTTCAAATCGCCTCCCCGTTCCGCGGAAAGTGGATAGTCCCGAGATCAGTTGAGTCGCGGGCAAGCCCAAGGTCAAACCGGCAGCCAACGCTGCCGCCGCATTGAGCAGATTGTGATGTCCCGGGATTTGTAGTTCGAGGTACCCCATTGATCGACCTCTCCAGAGCGCGCGTGCCCTAGAGCTAGCTGGCATCAGCTCAATTTGGTCGATATGCAGGTCGGCTGCTGGATCCACGCCATACGAGATCGTCTTACACCGAGTTACTTGTTCGCCAAGTGCCCTGGCACCTTTGTCATCGGCGCAATAAATCAGAAACCCTTCTCGTGAAATGGTGTTGGAAAATTCCTCGAAAGCAACAAAGACGGATTCAGGAGTTTCGAAGAAATCCACATGATCATGTTCGATGTTCGTCACGACCGCGCCGAATGGATGGTACTCGACGAAGGATCCGTCGGACTCATCAGCCTCAGCAACGAAGAATCTACCGGTACCTTTATGCGCATTGGAGCCCGACGCTTTCAGGATTCCACCGATAGCGAAAGACGGATCTTCGCCGCAACTTTGAATGGCAACCGTCAACATCGATGTCGTGGTGGTTTTACCATGTGTGCCCGCGACGGCGACGCTCTTTGACTCTGACATCAAGATGGCGAGTGCTTGAGCTCGTGTCAATTGCGGAATCTGTTGGGCCCTCGCTGCCACTAATTCCGGATTCTCTTTCTCTATCGCATTCGAGAAGACGACAAAATCAGCACCACCCACATTATGGAAATCGTGCCCCACCCTGATTTCCACGCCTATAGCCTGTAGCGCCGTAATAACAGAAGATTCTTTAATGTCAGAACCGGTAACGTGAATACCCTCAGAGGCCATGATTCTGGCAAGCCCGCTCATCCCCGCACCGCCGACGCCGATGAAATGAACTCGCTTGCCTTCCAAATCCTTTAAAGAGCGTTTCATCGCGAGTTTCCTTGCAGGGCATTTTCCATCAATTCAACGATCCTCGCCTCGGCTTCCAAGTCCTGACTTGTATCGGGTTCGGGGTTTCGCCTACCTTGCTTGATCACGGCATCAATGTGCTCGACTAGCCACTGCGACGAAAAGTCCTTCTGCGATATGACCATCGCCCGACCAATTGCCACTAGCTGATCGGCATTGCGCGCTTGCTCGCCATTTCCGATTGGCAGAGGTACAAATATGGCCATTCGACCTAGGGCCCCAACTTCTGCACAGGTGACGGCTCCGCTTCGAGCAAGTACTACATCTGCCGCCAAATACGCCGTGGCCATGTCGTTAATGTAAGGGACTGCTTTGTATTCCCCGAAATTTTGGGGAAGCTCGTTATTGGCTCCCACAGAGTGGAGAACCTGAATGCCTTTACTGCTTAAGCCAGGCAGCGCCCCGGCGATTTGAGTATTGATGAAACTCGACCCTTGCGATCCTCCGAGAACAAGGAGTGCAGGTTGATCAACTTTCCAACCCACATCCTTCTTTGCCCTCCTTCGAATCCCTTGCCAGTCCTGCGAAGCGGCCAGATAGGCAGTTCTGACATCAGAGCGCAATGGCAGACCCGTGACGGTTGCGCGGGCGAATGTTCCTGATGCAAATGGCCGAGTCACGGCGAGATTCTTGGTCAGCAACGCCCCCAGGTGATTCGCCCATCCCGCTTTCGCATTTGCTTCATGAACCACCATGGGAACCCGTGCAAGCCACGCCGCCAAGTAAGCCGAAGCCGACAGATAGCCCCCGAAGCCGATAAGGAGGTCGGCCTCATTGATAAATTTCTTGGCCGAATTCACTGCTCGGAACAGCTGCACCGGTAATTTCACAATATCGAAATCCAACTTTCGCGGCATCACAACTTTTTCAATATTGCATAATTCAAATCCTGCGGCCGGGACAAGAGTGTTTTCCAAACCCAAGGGCGTACCGAGAAACATGCAACGATCATGCGGATATTTCTCGCGCCAGGCGCGGGCGACTGCAAGAGCAGGCTCTACGTGACCTGCGCTTCCTCCCCCAGCAAACACAATTGTGCGAGTAATCAATTCGCTCACTTCTTTGAGGCCTTTACATGGGGATTAATAGCAGGGTCACGCAGGGCTGCGCCAACTACAAAACCCAAGGCTAGATATATGGCAATGAGCGATGACCCCCCATAAGACAACAAGGGCAATGTCACGCCAGCCACAGGCAAGACGCTAGTTGCTGACCCAATATTTAGAATCACTTGCGCCGTAATCCAGCAGCCGATTCCTGCGCATGTGTAACGGATCATTGGATCTGAGGCTCGGATCGCAATTTTAAAGATCGCAAAAATCATCGCCGAAAAAAGAAAGAGGACTAACAAGGTTCCCACTAGACCCAACTCCTCGCCGATGACCGAGAAAATAAAGTCGGTATGGGCCTCAGCCAAATTTCCCCATTTTTGACGACTTGCCCCAAGTCCGACTCCGAAGAGCCCGCCACTTGCTAGCCCCATAATGCTGTGCGCCGGTTGCCACCCGGACAATTTGTAGAACTCGGGAGAGAAAGGGTGCATTACGGCGAGGAGCCGGCGCATCCGATTGGGCGCTGTGATAATCAAGGCGCCGACCATGGCAACGCCAAGCACCCCCGTGAATCCAATGAGTCGAAGTCTGATCCCTGAGATGAAGAGCAAACAGAGAAGTATGGCGACGAAGATCGCAGTATTTCCAAGGTCGTTGCCGAGCATGATCAATGCCATAATGGCAAAAAAGGTAGGCACGAGAATCGCAATGACATTCGAACGAACTGCTTTCGCCTCTTCGTGCTTGGCAAGCATCGAACCCGCCCACAAAATCATAAAGAATTTCACGAACTCACTTGGTTGAAAGACAATCGGACCGACTGCGATCCAGTTGGTGTTGCCGTTCACGGTGTTGCCCAGACCAGGAATTTGTGGCAATGCGAGAAGGAAGACGGATCCAATCAGGGAGAACCTTGCAACCCACTTCCATTTTGTGATGCTTAGGCGCGAGGCAATGAAGCCCAGGGGAAGGGCGATGGTTAGGAAG
>JANMBV010000064.1:0-1709 GCA_031360585.1 Actinomycetes bacterium
TGCCGATCGTGTCGCCCAACGGATGCTCCTTGTGCGTGTCGTTCAACGAATTGTAGGCGGAAAGGGCCACCTCCGCGTCACGCATATAGCCCGCTTCCGCTTTCTGCTGCCAGAACTTGTAGGCGCCACGGAGGTTGAGAAGATTGTAGCTGCCGACGCGCGTGTCAATGGATGGCACGCCAAATGGGGCCAAGAGGGTGAAGGTCGCGGCTACCGGATATGTGGCTGCGCCGACATGGTACAGAGCCGCTTCTCCACTCCACCCATTGTCCCACTCCCCCCGCAATCCCGCGTTGTACTTGAAGCGGGGGGCACCTCGAGCCACTGTCCCGATGAAGGACTGGCCGATTTCCTGATAGGAGTAATTCGCGAACCCGGTCAGCCAACTCGTGGCCAGGAACTCGACACCGGCCTCACCCCCGTAAATATCGGCTTGTCCACGATCATTGACGAACGAGGCGGTCGAGGCCGACGTATTGCGGCTGGTGACGAGATCCGAGAGGTGATTGAAAAACAGATCCACCCTGAGCCGGAGCCGATGCTTAAAGAACCATCCTTGATAGCCGGCTTCGTAGGAGATAATTTGTTCAGGATCAAGATTCGGTGCACCGTTAAAGGCAGCCATCGTTGTGAAGGTGGGCGGAAACGGCAGAGGCGCCCCGGTCGGCACGGTAGTCACCGCTCGCTGAGCCGCATGGGTTTCAAAGATAGTCGGTGGCCGGTACGCGACCGAAGTAGAGACTCGAAAGGTGTGCTCGGGAGAGGCCTGATAGATCAGGGCGACGCGCGGGCTCACCGTGGGATTGACGAAGGTGTTGAGGTCGTAGCGAAGTCCGGCAACCAGGGTCAGCGACTGCGTTGCGCGCCACTCGTCCTGGAGATAGAGGCCCAGGCGGTTTTCCCGGCTGAAGGCATCTGTCGCATTGCTTGAGAGGGAATTGTGCCGGTAGTTCACACCATAGATCAGGCGATTTGAGGCGCCGATATCGAGTGTATGCTGCGATTCAAGATTGTAGGTGTTGCTCATAAAGGATTGAGTGGAATTCCCATCCCGATCCGTCACACGGATAAAGTTTGCAAGGAATGGATTGAGTGTGATTGCGGAGGTGTCTTGGAAGCTCGCCCACCAGCCACGGATGAAAAAGTTCGTGCGCTCGTATGACGCATTGGCGTAGCCCAGCGAGGGGCGGCCAGAAGGGTGCACGGTTTCTCCGATCGGGCCGTCGAACCGGTTGGCATCCACAAGGCCGCCTGACAGCAGCAATTTCGCATCGTTCGGCAAGGTGTATTCGGTATGGAGATTAAACTTGTTCGAGCGGAACGCCAGCGCATCAGGGTGTTGCCACTGTTGGTTCTGATCGCGTCCGATGGACAGGCGATAGCCGAAATCCCCGATCGTGCCGGCATGAATCGCTGCGCTTGAGATGGCGCCGAGCTCTCCGCCGCCGAACTGCACGGTGGTTCCCTTCATCTCTTCTGGGGATTTGGTGATGATGTTGATGATGCCGTCGAAGGCGTTGAACCCATAAATCGAGGAGGCCGGTCCTTTTAAGACTTCGATGCGTTTGATCTCGGGCAGTGTGACCGGGATGGACTTCCAGTACACTGAGCCCTGCACATCGTTATAAATCGATCGTCCGTCGACCATGACCAGCATCTTATTGGCAAATGGCTGGTTGCCTCCCCGGACACTCACATTAAAGTCGGCA
>JANMBV010000082.1:0-1518 GCA_031360585.1 Actinomycetes bacterium
AGCAGCGCTCAGGCCCACCTCATGGTGGCACAACGCGGCACGCTGAACTTCGTCGGCACCGGGGGCTTCGTGGTGATGTCCCTGCCGGTGGATGCATTCACTGGTGTCGACGACAATGGCGATGGTCGCATGTCGATGGCCGAAATGAGCGCGCATTCCAGCGACATTGAGGCCCAGGTAGTGCGCGGCTTGCAGTTTGATCGGCGACAGCGGGCCACACCCGCTCGAAGCCTTGATGCTGAACCTGTCGCCTGACGACAACACGCCCACGGCACCAGCCGCACACCTGGTGGTGTTGGGGCGTTTTGCGATAGCCGACGGCGACCGTGATGCGCTGCCCGGCCTCAAGCTGCGGTTCACCTTGTTTGGCAAGACGATCGAAGCGCAGCAACAGACGATCACGGTCTCAAAAGCCGCTGAAACACAGAAAATGGTTCTGACACCGGGGCGCGAAGAGCGCAGGCTCTTTCCCTCGGCCTGGGCTGTGCTCTTGGACAACGTGGCGTTGGGCGGCGAACATGTGCTCAGCGGCCCTGGATCACCTGCTGTTCCTTCTAGTGGTACTGGTCGTGCCGGCCAAGGGCTGGGGTTGGCGGCATACTGTGCTGGCGCTGACCTGTTTCACAGTCGGCCACGCGATTACGTTGGCAGCGGTGGCCTTGGGCGGCTTGAGTGTGTCAGCCCGCATCGTCGAGCCGACCATTGCCGCCACAATCGTCGGCATCGCGCTGTTTGACCGCTAGTCCGCAGCTCGCAGTCAGCCTTTGTCCAACGGTTGGCGCTTGGCCCTGGTTTTCGGCTGCTCTTTGATCCACGGTCTTGGTTTGACTGGGGCGGTCTCCAATCTGGGCCTGGACCCGGCGCACCGCTTGCTCAGTCTGGCCGGATTCAATCTCGGCATTGAGTTAGCCCAACTGGGCGTGGCGCTGGCGGCTGGCGTGCTGTTTTGGGGCATCCGCCGCCTGCGCGGCCCCGCCGGGCTGGCGCAGGTGACCTAGCTGGCATCGTTTGCAGCCATCGCCGCTGGCTTGGTCTGGTTAGTCCAGCGTGTGACTGGTGCTTATTGAGCGTGTGGCGTGGGGATGATCTTCACGCCTGCACGCGAAGCAACGCGGGCTCGACATATCAGCGCCAGCGCCACGACAGCAATCCCGGAAAAGCACAAAAACGACCAGTTGGCAATCGAGCCACCGAAGAGAGTCCAATCGACCTTGGTGCAGTCGCCGCCGCCCTTGAAAATCATGGGAATGGCGCGCTGCAGCGGGAAGGTTTCAATCATTCCGTAAAAATCGCGCCCACAAGACGCCACCTGGGGCGGGTACCACTGCAGCCAGCTTTGCCGCGCCGCTACGAAGGCGCCAAATGCGGCGGTGGCCAACAACAGCAACGCACCCGCCGTTTGCATGCTTTTACGGCCTGTAGCCCCCGTCAGACCTGCAACAATAGCTACTAAAAAAAGAGCGTATCGCTGCACGATGCACATCGGGCATGGCTCCAGGCCCTCGACGTGCTGCAAGT
>JANMBV010000087.1:0-1677 GCA_031360585.1 Actinomycetes bacterium
GATGCCAAATTGATTGAGGGCGCAATCCGCGACCTCGCGACGATCACTGGCCAGAAGCCACAGGTCACCAAGTCACGCAAGTCGATCGCGCAGTTCAAATTGCGCGAGAACATGCCTATTGGTGCACACGTGACCCTGCGTGGAGATCGTATGTGGGAGTTCACAGACCGCTTACTTTCCATCTCCTTGCCGCGTATCCGCGACTTCCGTGGACTTTCACCGAAGCAATTTGATGGAAATGGCAATTACACCTTTGGTCTCACGGAGCAAGTTGTCTTCCCTGAGATTCAACAAGACAAAGTAGATCGTCCTCGCGGTATGGATATTACTTTTGTCACCACCGCAAAGAACGACGAAGAAGGTCGCGCACTACTTAAAGCGCTCGGCTTTCCCTTCAAGGAGAACTAATGGCTAAGACATCGCTCAAAGTAAAAGCTGCCCGTAAGCCAAAGTTCAAGGTTCGCGGATATACACGGTGCCAGCGCTGCGGTCGTCCGCACGCTGTCTACCAAAAGTTTGGAATTTGTCGCATCTGCTTCCGAGAGATGGCACACCGCGGCGAACTTCCTGGTATCACTAAAGCTTCCTGGTAAAGCACCCTGATATTTAACCCATCAACTACGGAAAAGGTCCCGACAAATTGTCGGGAAACCGGTTCGAGAGAGGCCACAGGCCACGTATGACAATGACAGATCCGATCGCGGACATGCTTACCCGTCTGCGTAACGCGAATTCTGCTTACCATGACTCGGTTTCCATGCCGTCTTCATCGGTAAAAACGCGAATCGCAACAATTCTTCAGCAGGAGGGCTTCATCGCCGGGTACCGTGTTGATCCCAACACAAATGGTGTTGGCAAGACACTCGTGCTTGATCTGAAATTCGGAGCAAATCGCGAACGTTCAATTGCTGGACTTCGTCGAGTTAGCAAGCCAGGACTTCGCGTTTACGCGAAGTCGACTGCCCTGCCAAAAGTTCTTGGCGGTCTAGGCGTTGCCATCATCTCAACTTCTTCTGGATTGCTTACTGATAAGCAAGCCAACAAACAGGGTGTAGGCGGAGAAGTTCTCGCCTATGTGTGGTAATTGATATGTCACGTATCGGTCGTATGCCAATCACCGTCCCAGCGGGCGTAGAAATTTCCATCTCTGGCCAAGACATTGCAGTAAAGGGACCAAAAGGCTCACTTTCTCTCTCTGTCGCTGAGCCCATTCAAGTTTCACAGAGTGAAGGCGTGCTTACAGTTGCTCGCCCAAATGACGAGCGCTTGAGCCGTTCACTTCATGGCCTTTCACGGACCCTCGTTGCCAATATGGTCGAAGGTGTAACCACGGGTTACAGCAAGACAATTGAAATCGTTGGTGTTGGTTACCGTGTGGTTGAGAAGGGTGCGGACCTTGAGTTTGCACTTGGTTACAGCCACCCCATTCATTTCCCAGCCCCAGAAGGCATTAGCTTTAAAGTTGAGTCTCCAACCAAGTTCTCAATTTCGGGAATTGATAAGCAACTCGTAGGTGAAGTTGCGGCCAAAATTAAGAAATTGCGTAAGGCCGATCCTTATAAGGGCAAGGGTTTACGTCTCTCAGGCGAAGTGGTTCGCCGCAAGCAAGGAAAGACGGGTAAGAAGTAATGGCTATCGGAGTAAAGGTCGTCAAAGGTTCGTCACGTGTGGCAAGGG
>JANMBV010000095.1:0-1525 GCA_031360585.1 Actinomycetes bacterium
CGTATAGAGATATCTGATACACTCGCAGAACTCGTTACATCAGCTACTATTGCAGATGTAGATATCGGTAAATTCTATGATGTCGTTACTGGTAGCCAGCTCGTAGATGTAGCTACTGCACTAATATCTGAAACAGGTATGGTAGTAAATACATCAGACGCTGGTGTAGCCACAGACACAGTCATCATGCGTCAGGTTAAACTTGAAAAAGTTCTTAGTTCAACTGTTGGACTCTTCTCGTTTGTTTAATCAAACCTTAATTCTTAAAATAAATATAAAATATGGCAAATGTAAATTTCCAAACAGGTGCTAATTTTGCAGAAGGTTCTGCAATTCTTTCGCCAATTATCCAGGAAATCGCAAACCAGACAGAAGCTCAGGTTGGTCTAGTAGACCAGGCAGCTATGTATGGTGTTGTTATTGGAGACGCACTCACTCCAGGTGGTCAGATTACCTCTATGGTAGGTCCTGAGCCACTCCAGGAGATTGATGAGGATGGTATCGTACCACTCGTTTCTCTTCTCCAGGGTTATACTAAATCGTACTCTATGAAGTCTTACGGACTTAAGCATAAGTGTACTAAAGTATTCTTTGAGTGGATTAACAAGGGTGCACAGATGACAGGTATTGATTCATCTGTTAACACAGAGCTTCAGTCATTCAAAGAGGCTGTAGAGCGTCTTGTCAATGGTTCTATCCTTACACTTAATGAGCAGATTGCAAAACTCTATGCAAATGGATTTTCAATCACTTCAGCATTCGGTCCTGGTTCTCCATCACCAGATGGTGTCGCACTCTTCTCTGCATCTCATGTAATTAAAAAGACAGGTGCAACTTACTCAAATCTTATTGGTGCGGGTAAGCTTCTCACTGCGGCTACCCTTGAGGAAGCTATTCAGAACTATAAGACTGTAATTAAGACTCCAAATGGTTACCGAGTTAAGACTCCTGATATCTTCGACCTTCTTGTGCCTCGTGCGCTTGAGACCGCAGCACGCAAGATTCTTAATAGTTCTGGTGACCAGGCAGGTATCTATGCAGGTACAGGTTCAAATGCCGCTCTCTTCAATGTATTCTCATTCCAGGGAAGCAAGGTTCGTCTTACTGTACTCGATATGCTTGGTGAAATCTCATCTGATGGGGTTACTAAGATTGGTGGAGCAAATGCTGATGCAATGTGGTTCCTTCTCAACAAGGACTATGCAATGAAGTATAAGGCATTCCGCATCTTCCGACTTTGGGACAATGAGATTAAAATGTGGCAGGATGATGAGACTGATAGTTTCTTCACTAAACTCACAACTCATTTTGGTGTAGACCACTTCAACCCAGAATCAATTATGGGATTTGCGGGTGTCTAGTCAATGTGTTTCTGATTGTAGCTACCTCTTCGGAGGTGGTTATATCTGAAATATAATTTAATTCGTAATATAATAAACTATGCCAATAAAGAAATGATTAAGACCAAATGAGCGTCGAACTGAGTCTACAATGGAAGTTAAGCCAAGGCTTGCTATCGTTGAAT
>JANMBV010000116.1:0-27102 GCA_031360585.1 Actinomycetes bacterium
TACTTGGCGATCGATACAAACTCGGTGAGATGATCGGCACTGGCGGAATGGCTGATGTCTATATCGCCGATGACGAACGCCTCTCGCGCAAAGTGGCAGTGAAGGTTCTTCGCAGTGATTTAGCTCGAGATCCTTCCTTTGCCGCTCGTTTTCGCAAGGAGGCCTTCGCTGCTGCCGGGCTCAATCACCCCGGCATAGTTGCGGTTTATGACTCGGGAGAGGTGCCTGCCCCTTACATCGTTATGGAGTTGGTCTCAGGTCATACCCTTCGCGAATTGATTCATCAAGGTGAACGTCTCCCGATTGATCGAGTCCTAGAAATCGCGGAAGGAATTTTGTCCGCCCTTGAATATTCTCACGAGCAAGGAATTGTGCACAGAGATATCAAACCCGCAAACGTGATGATCACCGATCAAGGGGTTGTGAAGGTGATGGATTTTGGCATTGCCCGAGCACTCGATGATGTGGGTGCCACGCTAACAAGCACGTGGAATGTTGTGGGAACTGCGCAATATCTATCACCCGAACAGGCGATGGGCGAAAGCGCCGATTACAGAAGCGACATCTACTCTGTTGGCTGTCTTTTATATGAAGTTCTCTTGGGCAGACCTCCATACACCGGCGATACCCCGGTATCGATCGCATTCCAGCATGTTTCTGGCGAATTGATCAAGCCAAGCGCGCTTTCCGCGGAGATCCCTGAAGGATTAAGTGTTCTATTGACGGTGGCACTGGCTAAAAAGCCAATGGACCGCTACCAAAGTGCAAGCGACATGTTGGCCGATGTTCGAAATCTTCGAGCGGGTAGAGCCATCACGGCCAAGGTTGCTCGAAAGCCGATCAATCGCAACAAAATCATCACAGCGATAGTGGCACTGCTACTCGTCGGCGCAGGATTTAACTATGGGATTCAAGCACTCAACAACACCCAAAAAAATGTTTTAGTAGTGATGCCAAATGTTGTGGGCTTAACTCAAAGCGATGCCCAAAATCTTCTCACTGGTTTCACGGTAACAATTAAACATGCCCACGATCCCAACATTCCTACGGGTAGGGTAACGAGCCAAGTCCCTCTGGCGACTTCCAAAGTGCAACATGCTACCGGTGTGGTGCTCACGCTCTCGGATGGGCCAGGCGACAGCACAGTGCCAGTGGATCTTGTGGGAAAATCCCTCGTTGATGCTCGCGCAAGTCTGGCTGCAGCAGGCCTCGTGATTGCGCAAACAAATGCGGTTCCTTCAGATAAACCACAAGGTACCGTCCTTGGTGTTACCCCCGGTGGGGGTTCAACAATTACCGCTGGCAGCGGAGTCATACTTCAAATTGCTAGTGGCGACATCGTGGTGCCTTTACTTGTTGGACTAAATGAGATTCAAGCGCGCACCGTTCTTGTCCAAGCAGGTTTCCTTGTTCGGCAGATCGAGGCTTCGGATCCGACCCAACTTAATGGAGTCGTGCTCGCGCAGGCACCGGATGCTGGAACAACACAGACGATTGGTTCGACGGTCACCATCACTATCAACCGAATTCAATAAGGAAATTGTTGGTCTTATTTTCCAACTACGGGTGATAGTCCAATAGCGCGATCTCGTGCTTGCTCGTCGCCACATTCGGCCAACCAATTTGCAAGCATAAGATGTCCGTGCTCCGTCAGGACAGACTCCGGATGGAACTGAACACCCTCAATAGACATAGTCTTGTGGCGCACCGACATCACTACACCGGAGTCTGTTTCGCTAGTGATCTGTAGTTCGTCAGGCAATGTTGATCTCTCTAGCGCGAGCGAGTGGTATCTGGTTGCGATAAAAGGATTGGGCACATTCTCCAGCACACCAATTCCTTCGTGATGAACCAGCGACGTCTTCCCGTGTAACAACTCAGGTGCTTGCGAAACAGTTCCACCGAATGCTGTGCAGATCGCTTGATGTCCTAAGCAGACTCCAAAGAGGGGGATTTTATGTTCGGCGCAGTAATGAACCATTGCCACACTCACCCCGGCACGCTCTGGGGTTCCAGGTCCTGGTGAGACAAGCACCCCGTCGTACATGGATGCCTCACTCACATCAATCTCGTCGTTGCGGACCACAGTGCACTCCGCACCCAATTGCGCTAGATACTGAACGAGGTTGAAAACAAAAGAGTCGTAGTTGTCGATGACAAGGATCTTGCGCGCTGACATGAGGCTCATTCTCTCTTATCTCAGGGGCAGCGCGCTCCCCCCATTGATCAGGGGGTCAAAGGTTCAAGGGGTCGAGGAAAAAAAATTGGCGTCGTGTTACCCTCTTCTATGCCTAAATCCAAGCTCCGCAAGAAGACGAATAAGGTCGTCCCTGCCGATCTCCTTCGCCCCGTAGCCTTTCCTAAGGAGAGCCCACGGTGGCTAGCTCCGGTGATGGTGGGGGCGTTTCTTGCAGGGCTTATCTGGATCGTTATTTTCTATGTAACCTCGACAAGTTACCCCGTGCCAGGAATTGGCGCTTGGAATATGGTGATTGGTTTTGGATTTATTGGCGTCGGCTTCTCTCTGGCTACGAAGTGGCGCTGAACTAGCGAATAACAGCCTTGTAATTCTCCACATGGTGGATAACTCCTGTGGATAAGTTAGACCTTTTTTTTCCTTAAAATAACAAGGGATGCCAGCGCCCCGCCGACGAGGCCACCCAAATGGGCGTGCCAGTCAATGTTGGGGAGGATGAAATCCAAGGCAAAGTTGATTCCTATAAGTACGACAATGCTGCGAACATCAGCGCCGATTTGTTTCCCAACCACAGCGAAAGCCCCAAACAACCCGAAGATCGCACCCGAAGCACCGATTGAGACTTGGTTCTGCGCCGCCAGAGCCAGGGAAGTCAGAGACCCAGCCACCAAAGAAATAAAGAAGATTGTGAGGAAACGCGCCTTCCCGAAGGCATGTTCGATCGGGCTTCCAAGAACGAAGAGCGCCCACATATTGAATCCCAGGTGTGTAAGCCCACCATGGACCAGGGCCACAGTCAGAATGCGGTACCACTCACCTTGCGCCACCCCATGGAGGTGACCGTCACTGAGGAAGGCGCGATTTACTAGAAACAATTTCTCTTGGAGCGCAGGAGCTAAATATTCAAGCAGGTAAAACCCAGAGATTAAAGTTATGAGCGCGGTTGTAGCGTTCGCCTTTACTCGCATAACTTTGATTAACTCACTGTGACGGAGTTAATCGTTATCGGTGTAGCGGGGCGATCTTGACCGTCGGTCTTTGCTTGAGCAATCTTGTCGACCACTGCTTGACTGGCCGCATCTTTTACCTCGCCAAAGATGGTGTGTTTGCGGTTGAGCCACGTTGTTGGAGCTACAGTAATAAAGAACTGTGAACCGTTGGTTCCAGGGCCTGAGTTGGCCATAGCCAGAATGTATGGACGGTCAAAGACCAATTCGCCATGGAACTCATCGGCAAACTTATAGCCAGGACCGCCCGTGCCACGGCCTAATGGATCTCCGCCTTGGATCATGAACCCTTCGATGATGCGGTGGAAGACCGTGTTGTCATAAAGGTTGGCGGTGCTCTTCTCGCCGTTTCGTGGATCGGTCCACTCGCGAGCTCCGGTTGCTAACTCCACAAAGTTGGCAACAGTCTTGGGTGTGTGGTTAGGAAACAGTTCGATGATGATGTCGCCTAGGGATGTGTGCAGGGTTGCTTGAGAGGTTGTCATTTCAGTCGTCATGTGGAGACTAGGGGAATCGAACCCCTAACCCCCGCCTTGCAAAGGCGGTGCTCTACCAATTGAGCTAAGTCCCCGTGGTCATCGGGAGTGGGCCTTGGAGGACTCGAACCTCCGACCTCTTCCTTATCAGGGAAGCGCTCTAACCAGGCTGAGCTAAAGGCCCGAAAACCTGCGTAAGGCTACAGGTAATTAGAGGTAGACCCCAAACCGAGACAGGCCTTTACTCTGGTTCCACCTCCGCGCTCTTGGTTACAGAAACAACCGTAACCCCATCGACAAGGTTTACCAACCTAACGCCCATGGAATCGCGCCCAGTTTGGCGAACTTGAGAGGCCGGTGTGCGCATGACAGTACCAGCAGATGTAATTGCGAGCACCTCATCCTCTTCTCGAAGAACTAGGGCACTCACCAGAACTCCACGAGAATCCTCATCGATCTTGGCTGCTTTGATGCCAATTCCTCCACGGCCTTGAAGTCTGTATTCCTCGAGAGGAGTCTTTTTGCCGTATCCGCCATCGGTAGCCGTAAATACTAAGAGATTGGGATCCTGGGCATTGATCCGGGCCATCGTTAAAAGTTCATCGCCTTGCCGGAACTTCATTCCAATGACACCGCTTGTTGACCTACCCATCGGGCGAAGGGACTCATCATCGGCTGAGAAACGAGTAGACATTCCCTTTCTAGAAACCAGAAGAAGTTCATCCTCGGCCTTTACAAGAGACGCGCTAACAACTTCATCCCCGCTTCTTAGGGAAATGGCAATCAAACCTCCCGCGCGAGGCGAGTCGTACTCTTTCAAGGAAGTCTTCTTCACCAATCCGTTTCTCGTTGAAAGCACCAAGTACGGCTCAACTTCATAATTCTTTATAGAAAGAACTTGGGCGATCTGTTCGTCAGGTTTGAAGGCCATGAGATTCGCGACGTGCTGACCGCGGGCATCGCGGCCGGCATCTGGCAACTCGTGAACCTTGGACCGGTACACCCGACCTTGATTGGTGAAGAAGAGTAGCCAGTCATGCGTTGAGGCAATAAAGAAATGATCCACTACATCGTCTTGTTTGAGGGCTGCGCCTCTAACTCCCTTGCCACCACGTTTTTGTGAGCGGTATAGATCAGCCTTAGTTCGTTTGGCATACCCGGTGTGAGTGATTGTCACCACCGCGTCTTGATCTGGAATCAGATCCTCCGCGGAGAAATCACCTTCGCTGGCAACAATCTGGGTACGACGGTCATCTCCATATTTGGCGACCAATTCTAAAAGCTCTGTCTTGATAATTTCACGCTGTTTGACATCACTCGCGAGAATCGCTGTGAGCTCGATGATGTCGGCCATAAGGCCGTCGTACTCATCGTTGATCTTCTGACGCTCGAGAGCGGCGATGCGACGTAGTTGCATATCCAAAATCGCGTTCGCTTGGATCTCATCAACTTCGAGCAACTTCATCAAGCCAGTGCGCGCCTCCTCTGGAGTCGAACTCGCACGAATCAATGCGATGACGGCATCGAGGGCATCGAGAGCTTTTAGATAACCACGCAAGATATGCGCGCGGCGTTCCTTCTCTGCAAGTCGGAATGTTGTGCGTCGGACGATAACTTCAACTTGGTGATCGATGTAATACCGGACAAACTCATCGAGTCGAAGGGTTCGTGGGACTCCATCAACGAGTGCCAGCATGTTGGCGCTAAAAGTGTCTTGCAATTGAGTCTGCTTATAAAGATTGTTGAGTACAACCTTTGGGATCGCGTCATTACGCAAGACGACGACAAGGCGTTGGCCTAATCGCTCATTACCTTCATCACGCACGTCAGCGATGCCTTTAATTTTTCCATCTTTGACTAATTCGGCAATCTTCAAAGCTAAGTTATCTGGGTTGACTTGATATGGCAGTTCGGTGACAACCAAACAGGTGCGCTTATTGATTTCTTCAACATTCACAACGGCACGCATCGTGATCGAACCACGACCAGTCCGGTAGGCAGTTTCAATGCCAGTTCGGCCGACAATCAAGGCCCTCGTTGGAAAATCTGGCCCTTTTACACATTTTAAAAGCTGTGAGAGGAGTTCCTCTGGCTTCGCCTCTGGGTGAGCAAGTGCCCAATCCACACCTTCAGCAATTTCGCGCAAATTATGCGGTGGAATATTCGTCGCCATACCGACTGCAATTCCTGCACTGCCATTGACTAGAAGGTTAGGAAAACGGCTTGGGAGAACATCTGGCTCTTGCGAACGACCGTCGTAGTTAGGTGAGAAATCGACCGTGTTTTCATCTATATCTCGCATCATCTCCATAGCGATGGGAGAGAGACGGGCTTCGGTATAACGCATTGCCGCCGCGGGATCATTTCCGGGGGAACCAAAGTTTCCGTTTCCATCTACCAATGGATAGCGAAGCGACCACGGTTGAGCAAGACGAACTACCGTGTCGTAAATCGCTGTGTCACCATGAGGGTGGTAATTACCCATCACGTCTCCGACGATGCGAGAAGATTTGTAGTAACCCTTATCTGGCCTGTAGCCGCCGTCAAACATCGCATAGAGCACACGGCGATGCACGGGCTTCAAACCGTCTCGCACATCAGGAAGTGCGCGGCCGACGATGACACTCATCGCATAATCGAGGTAAGACCGCGCCATCTCCACTTGGAGATCCACAACCTCTTGTCGATCAAAATCTTTACTGAGCTCGTCCATTTTTACCTATCTGCCTCTGTTTTTCCGCGTTAAATATCTAGGAAACGAACATCTTTAGCATTGCGTTGAATGAACAAGCGTCGCTGCTCAACATCTTCTCCCATTAGTACGGCGAAAAGATCATCTGCTGCTGCTGCGTCCTCAAGGCCGACCTTGATAAGAACCCGATGTTGTGGATCCATCGTCGTATCCCATAACTCCTTGGCTGGCATTTCTCCAAGACCTTTGAAACGTTGAATTCCGTCTTCCTTCGGCAGACGCTTGCCGGCATCTAAGCCGATCTTAATAAACCCATCACGTTCGCGATCCGAGAAGGCATACTGAATGGGTTCTTTCCCGCCCCATTTCAATTTATACAACGGCGGCTGGGCAAGGTATATGTAACCTTGTTCGAGGAGAGGACGCATAAAACGAAAGAGAAGTGTCAGTAAAAGTGTACGAATGTGCTGTCCGTCGACGTCAGCGTCCGCCATCAAGATAATCTTGTGGTAGCGCAATTTTGCAATATCAAAGTCATCATGAACACCAGTGCCAAGTGCTGTAATTAACGCCTGTACTTCGTTGTTTTGAAGTACGCGGTCAATACGGGACTTTTCAACGTTGAGAATCTTGCCTCGAATTGGCAGTACTGCTTGATATCGCGAGTCACGGCCACCTTTTGTGGAACCGCCGGCCGAATCACCCTCAACTATATAAAGTTCACATTTTTCAGGTTCCGTCCACTGGCAATCTGCCAATTTTCCTGGCATGCCGCGACCTTCAAGAAGACCTTTACGATTTCGAGATAGATCGCGCGCTTTTCTTGCTGCGACTCGAGCTGCCGCGGCATCAATACTCTTTCGGAGTATGTCTTTGCCTTCTCCTGGATTTTTCTCAAACCAGGAAGTGAGTTCTTCGTTGATCGCTTTTTGCGTGAAAGATTTTACGTTTGTATTTCCAAGTTTAGTTTTTGTTTGGCCTTCAAATTGTGGTTCGGCCAATTTCACAGAAACGATCGCCGTCAATCCTTCACGGACATCCTCGCCTGTTAGCCTGTCTTCGCGCTTTCGTATGAATCCCCACTCTTCACCAAACTTATTGACAATCGAGGTGAGTGCAGTGCGGAAACCCTCTTCGTGAGTTCCGCCTTCTTGTGTGTTGATCGTGTTTGCAAAAGTGTGTACTGATTCAGAGAAACCGGCATTCCATTGCATTGCGATTTCTAGCGACATACTGCTTGCTTTATCCGTTGTCGAGAAAGCAATTATTGATTTGTGGATCTGTCCGCGAGTTGAATTTAAATGGCGGACAAAATCGGTAATACCGTCCTCGTAGTGATATCGGACATGGAGTGGTTCGCCCTTTTCATCAACATGGCCGGCTCGCTCATCTCTAAGCGTGATTGTGAGACCGTTGTTGAGAAATGCCATTTCCCGGAAGCGAGTTGAGAGGGTCTCAAAAGAGAAATCTGTTGTCTCGAATATTTCTTCCGAAGGCCAGAACCGCACCATTGTGCCCGTCTTGGTGGAGGGCTCACCTTTAGCAACGGGCGCCGTTGGCACTCCAAGTTTGTAATCTTGGCTCCAGAGGAAACCATCTCGTTGAACGACAACAGATAGATCCGTGCTCAAAGCGTTTACGACCGAGATTCCGACTCCGTGTAATCCACCCGATACCGCATAGCCACTGTCGCCGAATTTCCCGCCAGCGTGCAAGACCGTCATAACAACCTCAAGAGCTGGTTTCTTCTCAACTGGGTGAATATCCACCGGTATTCCTCGACCGTTGTCGACAACCTGAAGGCTTCCGTCGGCCATTAAGGTCACGTTGATCTCGTTGCAATAACCTGCTAGAGCCTCATCTATGGAGTTATCGACGACTTCGGTAACGAGGTGGTGAAGGCCCCGCTCGCCTGTGGAGCCGATATACATTCCAGGGCGCTTGCGGACGGCTGCTAGACCCTCAAGAACTGTGATCGAACTGGCGTCGTAATTGCCTGTTTTTACCGGCACGAGACTCCCTTACTTACCTTGCGTTCACCCACCCTTAAATAAGGAAAGGGGGCCTAGCGGCCTTCTAGGGAGAATATCCCTACAGGCACCCCGTCATCTTAGCCTGAAATCGGATTCCTTGTGGCGTAAATAAGCCTTAGAGGTGGGGGTAGGGGCGAGAAGTTGCTAGGGGTGAAGGTTCCCTATTGGGAGGGGTGTGTGATAGGGCTTTATCCGTAGGTGTCGCGAGGACCTTTTGCTCCTCGAATTGTCCTGACTCCCTTTTTCCAGGAGGGCCCATGGGGGCCGATGATCGATAGAGAATCAACTAAGGCCCCAGGAGAACTGGCTCGAATCGTGGCTAGGAGGTCCGGGCCCACAAGTTGGAGTTGGACCGACCACGCCGTCGATGAGGTTTGAATTGTGAGCACTCCCTCAAGCAATGAAATTGGGGTGGTATGGAGAGAAATCTCCGGGCCCACAACATCTGTCCACGTCGAGAAGAGGGTTCCTTCTGCGATGCCGCCATTCCAATCCCGTTCCCGGATTACTTGGGCGAGAACGTCTTTAAGAAGTTGAGGGCCATCGGAAGGATCTGAATGAGCCGACATGGGCACACTTTTGTGTAGCGATCTTTTTGTTCTCCTTTTTCCATCCTGAAACGAATGGAAAAGGTCTAGAGCTAAATCTCTTTTCGCCATCACGGTCTCGCGTTTGAGACTCGGCCTGGCTGAACATAACAGCGTTGGGTCTCTAACCCGGTCGGGAGATCGCTTTCAACTGCGGCAGTAATGATCGTCTGTTCGGCGATCTGGGTAGCTTTCATCAGTTGCATCCGTCTATATGTGTCCAATTCAGAAAAGACATCATCAAGAATAAGTATTGGCTCCGCGCCCTCGTTTTTCAAGAGACCGAAGGCCCCTAATCGTAATGAGATTGCTATGGACCAAGATTCACCGTGGCTTGCATACCCTTTTGCAGGAAATTGCCCTAGTTGTAGATGTAAATCATCTCGGTGGGGTCCGACCAAGGTCACTCCGCGCTCTACCTCTTGGTATTGAACCTCCTCCAACTTCTTCTCCAAGATGATTCTGTTCTCTTCCAAGTTATTTGAAAGCTCTTTTGTGGACGACTTGTATGAGATTTCCATTGGCCTAACCTCATTCAAGTTCTCGTAATTCTCGGCAGCCCAAGGGTTTAGAGCCTCACACAATTTTATTCGTTCGGTGGTGAGTACCGACCCGACCGAAATCAATTGCTCATTCCAAGGAATCAATGAGCTTTGCGGGGAGCGAGTTTTTAGAAGAGCATTTCTCTGTTTGACAATTCTTTCGTAGTCGCTCATCACTCCCGCAAGTCTGGGAGCTCTAGTAATAAGAAGTCTGTCTAGAAAATCCCTCCGTGTTGTTGGTTCACCTCTCACCAAATCCAAATCTTCAGGTGAAAAGTAAACGCTCTGGCATGCGCCTAGAATTTCCCTCTGGTTTCTTACGGGGTTTTGATTTAGACGCGCTCGGTTCGTTTTATTGGCATTGATTTCTAGATCGACTTGAAGGGTTCGATCATCCTTCGATATCTCTGCCCGGATAACTGCTTGCTCAGCACCTAACGCGATAAGTGGTTGGTTCTGTGAGACGCGATGTGATGAGAGAAATGAAAGATAAATAATGGCCTCAGCAATATTGGTTTTACCGGAACCATTGTCGCCAATAAAGGTCGTCGCGCCAGGTTGGAAAGATAGGTCTAATTGAGTGTAGGACCTAAAACTAGTAAGTGAAAGTTGGTTTATTCGCATCCATTTACGAGGCGTAGCGCATCGGCATTAGGAGGTACCGGTAGTTCTCTATCGGCTCACCATCTCTTTCTTGCTTCCCAGTAAGAATTGCAGGTTTATTGGAACCGGTAAAGGAGATTTGGACGAAGGGAGTTCCTACAGCCTGTAACCCGTCGGCTAGGAATGTCGGGTTGAAAGCTATAGATATCGGCTCGCCCACTAGAGAGATTTCCAAAATCTCGGTTGCTTGAGCTTCTTCTCCGGCCCCTGCCTCGAGTTCCAGTGTGGATTCATTGAAGGAAAGCCTGAGTGGAACAGTTTTGTCAGTTACTAATGCAACGCGGCGAACTGAATCTAACAATAGAGCAACTTCAATGACTGCTGTCGTCGTAATATTTTGCGGGAGGAGGTGTCTATATGGAGGGAATGTCCCATCTAACATTCTTGAAGTCATTGACTTTCCATCACTTATAAAACCAACAAGACGATCATGTGAAGCGGGGGGGGTTAATGATATTGATAGAGTTTTTATTCCTACAAGTGATTTAGCAGCTTCAGCTAGGGTTCTCGCTCGCAACAATGCCGACGTTTCCAGATCTGGTGTGGTTGCCTGCCATTGAACCTCTCTCACTGCAAGGCGATAACGGTCTGTCGCCGCCAAAGTAATAGTGTCGTGGTTAATTTCAACATGTATGCCTGTGAGTGTTGGAAGTGAATCATCTCGGCCGGCCGCCACGGCAACTTGCGCTACCGCCGTCGCAAAAACATCACTTGAAATCACCCCGGTTGTTTCTGGTATTTCGGGGAGAGTTGGGAAGTCGTTTAAAGAAAGGGTGGGAAGTGTAAATTTAGCCGTGCCTGATGTGACCAGCACCCTCGACCCGTCTAGTTGAATTGTCACGGGTTTGTTAGGGAGAGAGCGAGAGATTTCAGCGAGGAGCTTTCCGGGCACAAGTACTTTCCCTGTTTGGTTTATATCGGCGGAAAAATGAACCTTGCTTGATGTTTCCAAATCAGAGCCTGAGAGAAAGACTTGATCTTTCTCAACATCAATCACTATGCCTAAAAGGGCTGTCATAATTGGACGGTTTGAAAGACTCCTGGAAACCCAACTAACAGCATCTGCCAGGGTTTGTTGCTCGACGGTAAATTTCACGCCGCACCTCTCGTAATGTCTAGTCGCTCGCTAACCTCTATTAGAGGTGTCTGTGCTTTCAAGTCTTTCATAAAGTTCTCCACCCTCAACCTTTAAATAGCTATATATAGTCGTAGTAACCAGAGCCCTCATCTGTGGGAAAGAGGCAAAACCCCTTATCGTCTCCGCGTTTCCTCTTTCCTACCCTGTTAATAACCTGCCTTCTCATCGGGATAACCTTTATAAGACCAACAACATAAAATCCTTCATCCACAGTTATCCACAGGTTTTGCACATCCTGGGGGTAAATACCCGCAAAAAGGACATCTCGCCCACATCACCCATTTTTCGCCTGCTGTTTAATCCTGTTGGTGAGTTCGGTGACTTGGTTATAGATCGATCGGCGCTCGGCCATTAACTGCCGGATCTTTCGGTCAGCATGCATAACGGTCGTGTGGTCTCGCCCGCCGAATAACTGCCCAATCTTTGGAAGTGAAAGCTCGGTTAACTCACGGCAAAGATACATTGCAATCTGACGGGCATTAACGAGAACTCTGGAGCGAGAGGTCCCACAAAGATCATCTAACGTCAAACTAAAATAAGCGGCAGTTTGAGCCATAATCGTGGCGCTCGTGATTTCGAGCGATGATTCGTTAGGAATAAGATCTTTAAGAACAATTTCAGCCAAACTTAAGTCGACGCCTTGCCGGTTCAAGCTAGCAAAAGCTGTTACGCGAATAAGAGCACCTTCCAATTCGCGGATGTTTGTCGATATCTTACTTGCAATATATTCAAGAACGTCGTCTGGTGCATTCAATTTGTCTTGAGCTGCCTTCTTCCGAAGGATGGCGATTCGAGTTTCCAGCTCGGGTGGTTGGATGTCGGTAATAAGACCCCACTCGAAACGAGAACGAAGCCGGTCTTCAAGAGTCGTGAGTTGTTTTGGCGGGCGATCGCTCGAAATAACAATCTGCTTATTTGCGTTGTATAAAGTGTTAAAAGTATGAAAAAATTCTTCCTGGGTGCGTTCTTTATTCTCTAAAAACTGAATGTCATCAACTAATAAAACGTCGAGATCCCGGTACCTTCTCTGGAAGACGGAAGCCTTGTCATCACGAATAGAATTAATAAAGTCATTGGTAAATTCCTCACTAGAAACATATCTAACCCGCACGCCGCCGTATAACTCTTTAGCGTATGCGCCAATAGCATGCAACAAATGGGTTTTGCCCAACCCTGATTCACCGTAAATAAATAACGGGTTGTATGCCTTGGCCGGAGCCTCCGCGACTGCGACTGCTGCCGCATGAGCGAAACGGTTTGAGGCTCCTATAACGAATGTTTCAAATACATAGCGAGGGTTTAGTTGTGAAATCTCACTACTTTTATTTGAGGCGCGATCATCTCGGCCGGTTCCAACCTTGGGGGCGATAAATTCAATTTCAATCTCTGGTTGTGGCGGATTCGGCAATTCAAGAGCTTCATCAATTGTTACCGCGATGTTTGTCTTCTCTCCTAACTCACGCGAGAGAACCTCACTGACTACATTTCGAAGGCGGGTCTCTAATACGTCTTTAGCGAAAGCGTTAGGGGCGGCAACCAAGAGGTTGGTGACCCCGTTGCCCTTAAGAAGGCCCAGGGGCTTGGTAAGGGAGAGAAAAGCCCTATGTTGAGGGGTATCAATTTCGACATCTGTAATGACTCGGATCCAGAGTTCGGCCAAGTCATTCTCCACTAGGGTCATAAATGTAACCTCTCACAATTCATCCACAACGTTATCCACAGGCTGTGGTCTAAACCAAAGGTTGAGGCTCAAGCGCCCTGTAGCGAGGATGAAAAAGTAGAGGGGTTACCGGATAAAAGCAAGTAGTTATCCACAACTATAACCAGCAGAAGGGGTGCCACCTCATCCTCGATGGCTCAGTTTGACCCTCTTATCCCCAGACCTCTACCGTTACCTCCTTATTCTAATTAATCGAGATATCAGAATTTTCAAGGAGCCCTCTCATGTCGACCAAGCGCACCTACCAGCCGAACGTACGTCGGCGAGCGAAGAAACATGGTTTCCGCGCCCGTATGGCAACTCGAGCAGGTCGAGCAATTCTCGGAGCTCGCCGCGCAAAGGGTCGCGCACGCCTCTCCGCGTAACCACCCCTCGTGCTACCACGTTATGCACGACTCACTTCGCCGAATGATTTCGCGCGAACAACAAAAAACGGTTTTCGAGTGTCGAGTAAATTTCTTGTTCTGTATTTCAACCCAACCGTGACCAATACTCCTGCCCAAGCGGGATTAATAATCAGTAAGAGCGTGGGCGGATCGGTCGTACGTCACAAAGTTGCACGCCAAATTCGGCACTCACTGAGAGAACATCTAGTTGCTCTACCAACTGGAACTCATATTGTTGTACGCGCGCTTATGGGCTCCGCCGGGCAAGATCTTAAGAAGGACCTCAACTCTCTGATCCCAAGAGTTTTAGAGAAAGCCATGGCGCTTAAATGAAAAAATTGGCCGTGCAACTTATCAAGCTTTATCAGAAGTGGATCTCTCCGATGTTTCCGCCGAGGTGCAAGTACTACCCTTCCTGTTCGTCTTATGCGGCGAGCGCAATTTCCACCTATGGACTGAAAGGCTTTGGGATGGCTTTATGGCGCTTGATGCGTTGCAACCCTTGGTCTTACGGTGGGGTTGATTATGTGCCAGCGAAAATCAAGAAGACTACTTTCCAACCCATAGATGGATCACATGTAAGCGGGGGCGTTGCTCAATGAGTTCTATCCTAAAACCCTTATATATCGCTGTTTCTTGGGTAATTATTTCAATCCACAAGTTGGTTTCTCCAATATTTGGAGCGGCAAGTGGAGTCTCATGGGCTCTCTCCATTGTCGGCCTTGTGGTTCTTATCCGAATTCTCCTCATTCCTCTTTTTGTAAAACAGATTAAAAGTCAGCGGGCGTTGACGGCACTTCAACCCCATATGAATGCGATCAAAATCAAACATAAAGACGATCGGGCAAAACAGTCTGAAGAGGTAATGAAGCTCTACAAGGAGCACAAGACAAATCCATTGGCTTCATGCTTTCCGGTCTTGGCGCAAGGACCCATTTTCTTCGCCCTCTTTACAGTCTTGAACGGTATTGGAAAGAAGCCACCGGTGGCTCATGGAGTTTTAACCCAAGCCGATGTTGTTAATGCGGCACACGCTAAGTTTTTCGGTGCACCTATCGCCTCCAGCTTTTTAGGATCCACAAGCGGGACCGTAAAACTCGTTACCGTCATCTTGATTGTATTCATGTCTGCTACGACCTTTACGACTCAAAGACAGTTGATGGTTAAAGGAATGCCGAAGATGGACTCGAGCAACAATATGATGTTGCAGCAGCAGAAAATTATGTTGTATGCATTCCCCGTGATTTTTGCAATTTCCGGTGTGAACTTCCCGATCGGTGTTCTGATTTATTGGTCGACAACAAACCTTTGGACGTGGGGTCAACAGTTCTATGTGATTAAGCGAAATCCGACCCCTGGATCACCTGCCTTTATCGAACTACAGGAAAGGAAAGCTCGAAAAATTGGTGGGCCTATTCTTGACTCAACCACCCCGGATATCCCTGTAGAGCCGGATGCAAGCCAGACCAAAGGTCAGCGCCAACAACCAAAGAAGAAGCCCCAAGGCAAATCAAAGAAGAAGCCAAAGTAGGACAAAAAGGTTTAAAATAGAATTAACCCGACAAAAGGGTCAATATAGAGGTGTGAGGAGTACGTAATGACTGAGACAGAGAAGGTGGAGGAGCCCACTACTTCTCCCATTCCCAAACTAGAAGAAGAGGGTGATATCGCCGCCGATTACCTAGAGGGATTGCTAGATATAACCGATCTGGATGGCGATATCGATATCGACGTTGAGAACGAGCGTGCCTCCCTCGCCATTGTTGGCGGAAAACTCGGGCACCTCGTGGGTAAATCGGGTGAAGTACTCGATGCCATTCAGGAGCTCACACGGCTAGCGGTTCAGACATCCACGGGTGACCGCAGTCGTCTTATGCTCGATATTGATGGCTACCGCGCGGGCCGGAAGGATGAACTGCGCACGCTTGCAAGGCAGAGCGCCGAAGAAGTGACATCCAGCAAGAGTTTCCTCAAGTTGGCTCCCATGAACGCTTTTGAGCGTAAGGTTATTCACGACACCATTCAAGATCTTGGGCTCACCAGCGAATCTGAAGGGGAAGACCCAGATCGCTGTGTAGTGATTTTCCCCAAATAACCTTGACCTTCCTGCCGGTTTCACGTGAAACCCTAATTGATCTCTATTTCCCCACAACTAGGGCGCAGATTGAACGCTATGCCGAATTCCTCGCGACGGTTGGCATTGAGCGTGGACTGGTGGGACCTCGTGAAGGTGACAAAATATGGGAACGCCACATTTTCAACTCTCTTCCGGTCATCTCACTTATTCCCGAAGGGTCCTCTATCGTTGATATTGGATCCGGAGCTGGCCTACCCGGCATCCCTATCGCCCTGGCGCGGCCGGATTTAAAGGTGAGCCTGATAGAGCCCCTACAACGGAGGGTGGATTTTCTCAAAGAGGCGGTAGAGGGTTTGGAGATCCTCGTTCTACGGGGCAGAGCTCAAGATTTCACATTGAAGGCCGATTTCGTCACTGCGCGTGCCGTGGCTCCTTTAGAGAAACTGAAAAGCATAAGTTGGCATCTCGTTAAAAAAGGAGGTGCCCTGCTGGCCATAAAGGGAGAGAGCGCTGCTCAGGAGGCCGCGACGGTCGTCGGAGCCTACCTACATGAAATTGAACTCGAGGGTCTACCGGTTGGGCGGGTCATTTCGCTTCCAAAGGCTGGTTAACTTGCTCCTGTGACGGATTCACGTGAAACACCCACTCAGAGCAGAACTGTTATCGGTGTACGCCGTCTCAAGGAAGCCATGGCCAAACCGGCACGGTTGCGGATTTTTTCTGTCTCCAACCAGAAAGGTGGAGTCGGCAAGACCACAACAACAGTCAATATCGCAGCCTGCCTTGCAATGGGAGGCCTTCGCACACTCGTTATTGATTTGGATCCGCAAGGTAATGCAAGTACTGCCTTAGGTGTTGACCATCAAACTAACGAGGGCATCTACGAGGTTCTCATGGGTTCGGCTTCCATCGAATCTGTAGTTCAGAAAGTGGCCGGATTTGCCCACCTCGAGTGCATATCGTCGAATACGGCGCTGGCGCAGGCGGAGATCAATTTGGTATCGATGGTCGCGCGTGAGTTACGGCTGAAAGAAGCCATCATCGAGCTAGTTAAGGCGCGCGAAAATGCAGGAATTGGCTATGACTACATCCTCATTGATTGCCCCCCAAGCTTGGGCCTGCTCACCGTGAATGCTCTGGCTGCGGCGCAAGAATTATTGATCCCCATTCAATGCGAGTACTACGCCCTCGAGGGACTCACTCAATTATTGGAAACATATTCCATTGTTCGCAAAAGGCTCAATGCAGATCTCAAACTCTCCACAATTGTTCTCACCATGTTTGACGGGCGAACACGTCTTGCAAATGATGTTGCGGCCAGTGTTCGTTCGCATTTTCCGAATGAATTGATCGATATCCCGATTCCGCGCGCAGTGAGAATTTCTGAAGCTCCTTCGTATGGACAGACGGTCATGACCTACGACCCCGTATCACCGGGGGCGATTGCATACATGCAGATTGCACGTGAAATATCGGAACGTGGTAAGCCGTTCGACTCCAACGTTGTCAGTATCAATTACAAAAAAGGAGAGAGCGCATGAGTGTCAAACGTGGAGGACTTGGGACAAATCTCGACGCATTAATTCCTACATCGTTGACCCTTGAAGGCAGAGAAGTTGCTCAACAGAACGAAGTATCCATTGATTCAATCTCTCCGAACCCAAGGCAGCCTCGTACCGTATTTGATGAGGATGCACTTCGCGAGTTAACAGCATCGATAAAAGAAGTTGGATTACTTCAACCTCCTGTAGTCCGCGAAACTTCACATGGCCGCTACGAATTAATAATGGGAGAGCGACGTTATCGCGCGGCTAAGGCTGCAGGACTTAAATCCATTCCTGTGATCATTCGCCAAACGAGTGACAATGACTTACTTCGTGATGCACTGATTGAAAACATTCATCGGAGTCAATTGAATGCTCTGGAAGAAGCTGCTGCCTACACGCAATTGTTAAATGATTTCAGTTGCACCCATGAAGAATTGGCTCAGAAGCTTGGTAAATCTCGACCACATATTTCGAACACTATTAGGTTGTTGAATTTGCCTGCGACTGTGCAGCGAAAAGTGGCGGCGGGAGTTCTTTCTGCAGGACACGCACGTGCGTTATTGGGGCTCAGCAACGAGGTCGATATCGAACATCTTGCTAGCCGCATCGTCGCCGAGGGACTTAGTGTGAGAGCCACGGAAGAAATCGTCGCAGCGGGTCTACCTACTGCGAAAACAAAGCGTAAAAATGCTTCACATCGTGCACCGCAAATGACTGAAATCGCTGAGCGGCTTTCTGATTACTACGACACGAGAGTTCAGGTGCAATCAGGAAAATCGAAGGGCAAGATCGTTATCGAGTTCTCGGGAAGAAATGATCTTGAGCGACTTTTAGGGATGCTCGAGAAATAAGATTATTCTGTGATTTCAAATCCGCTACTACGGCGTGCGATTTCCTGTTTCACCACGCCACCAAGTGCTTTAACCCCTTCACGAATTCGTTCTGGGGTTGGATGACAATAAGACAGGCGCATTGCCCAAGTACCGAAGCCATCGGCATAGAAGGCCGTGCCGGGGACGTAGGCAACTTTCGCAACGATGGCCTTTGGAACCATAAGTTTCGTATCGATTTCGGGTGGGAGATTTACCCAAACATAGAATCCGCCGCCAGGTTTTGTCCATGTTGCAGAGGCTGGAAAGTACTGTTCTAGCGATTCCAACATTGCATCGCGTCTGACTTTATAAAGTTCCACAAAAGATGCAATCTGATCTCTCCAGGGTTGGTCCGCCAAGTAATTCGAGATCGTCAATTGTGTAAAATTAGATGGGCAGAGAATGGATGATTCACTGGCGATGATCAATTTCTCTTTGAGTGACGGAGGCACTAATGCCCAACCAACGCGAAGTCCGGCAGCAATAGTTTTTGAGAATGAACCCAGATAAATAACATTCTCACTATCTTCTGCACGCATGGCGTTCGGTGATGGGCGGTCAAAACCCAATAACCCATAAGGATTATCTTCAACAATGAAAATACTCTCTTCGCGGCAAATATCTAAGATCTCGGTACGGCGATCTGCTGGAAGAAGGACCCCAGTTGGATTCTGATAATTTGGAATTAAGTATAAAAACTTAATTCTTCTTCCCGCCGCACGCACCGAAGCGATTGCCTCTCTTAGAGCGGCAGGTACAAGGCCCTGATCATCGAGGGCGACATGGACAACTTGAGCTTCATATTGTCTAAAGGTTCCTAGAGCCCCGACATAGGAGGGCGCCTCTACGAGAACGACGTCGCCTGGGTCGATGAAGATTCGCGAAAGCAGATCCAAGGCCTGCTGTGAACCAGTAGTGACAATGATGTCGTCAGGATTGGCACGGATTCCTTCGAGGGCCATGACATCGCAAATCTGCTCGCGAAGTTTCGGATGACCTTGTCCGCTCCCGTACTGCAAAGCCTCTGCGCCATTTGTCAGAATAAGCTGATTTACAACCGAAGCCATCATCTCCATAGGCAGGGCTGAGAGGTTAGGCATACCGCCGGCTAGAGAGACAATCTCGGGGCGCGAGGCCATGGCGAAAAGTGAGCGAATTTCACTGGCTTGCATTCCGGCCGCGCGCGCGGCGAAGCGCTCCTCTAGATTTTGAGGTTCTCCAGTCTGATGGCGCGCGATGATGTTAGGCATTGGCGAAGTCTCCCACACCCAGATGCTCCGATGAGGCCCTATCTTCGAAGGCCAGCTTTCTGGAGATCAGCTATCCGAAGGGTTCCGGTTTTCGCATCATCTTCAGAGGCCAGATAGAGCCTTTGGATAGCGATGACCACTGCTTCTGCGATGACGTCTCGAAAATCGGGTCTAGCCAACCGCTCGGCATCGCCCGGATTGGTGAGATACCCGACATCTATTCGAACTGTGGGTGATGTGGTTAAACGCAGAAGATCCCAGGTTTTCGGATGAGTTCTGCAGTTGAGAAGATCTGTTCGAGCGCAGACTTCTCGCTGGACGAGCGAGGCAAAGCGTTCACCAACTATTGAATGAACTCCATGCGCCTGCGCTCCGTAGTAGTAGGTAGTAATTCCATGCGCTTTTTTATTCACATATTCATCTGTGTGGAAAGAAACGATCAGATCGGCATTGGTCCCATTTGAGAAGGTAATACGTTCTGATTCAGTGGGTGAATTGTTGGCTCCATGTGTGAGAAAAACGCTCACTCCCAGTGCCAACAGTCGGCCTTCGAGGCGTTGGGCAATGTCGTACACGACTTCGGATTCTTCAATGCCATGCGCACAAATTCCATGGTCGTTGCCGCCACAACTCGGATCTAAGACGATTATTTTGTTCGCTAATGAAGGTCCACGATCCTTACGAGTTGCACTTTCACGAAGAATTAAAGGTGTTCCACCGGAGACCGTACGGGTTAGTCTGATGAGCGCCGTGATTGTGGCTGGCCCACATTTCCCATCTGCAACGACGCCAACAGATTTCTGGAATTCGCGGACAGCAATCTCTGTCTTGCCTCCAAAAACGCCGTCCACTCGACCGCAATCAAATCCCATCTCTGTGAGTCGAGATTGGAGTATTGCCACATCGTCACCACGAAGGAGCGGAGCAGGTTGTAGATATAAAGAGCGGTCACCTAACTTCCATTGCGCCTCATCCAGCGCCCGCAAGGTTACGGAGTTGACTATTCCGGTGACACTCAATCCACGCGTCTGCTGGAAATTTCTGATGGCGTTTATGACGCCTTCATCGATCACATTCGGGTGGGAAATAAGGAGACCTAATCGGTTGAGAATATTAATAATGTGGGTCGCAATATCCCCTCTTGCACCCTTACCGATCGAGAGCTCTTCCATCACATGCTAGATAAATGCTTGAAGTTCCCGCAAAAGTGCTGGTTTCGGTTTCGCGCCGATGATCGTCTTGACCACCTGTCCATTAACAAAAACGTTTAGGGTCGGAATAGAAGTAATCCCATATTTAATAGCGATGGCTGACTCCTCGTCAGTATTGAGCTTTACGATCGTCAATTTATCGCTGTGCTCTTTGGCGATTTCCTCGAGGATCGGCGATACGGCGCGGCAAGGTCCACACCACTCGGCCCAAAAATCCACCAACACCGGCTTAGTGCTCTTCAATACAACCTCGTCGAAAGTTGATGTTGTTACCGCTTGTGCTCCCATTTTCTTCCCCTACTCATGTTTTCCAATTTCCAACAGTACTGTCAAAAATCTATTAAGTGCGTGATTGTTGCCGTTAGGCCTAGTGGTGCGATAAAAATTTCTCAGCGTCCAGGGCCGCCTGACAGCCTGTCCCTGCTGCAGTGATGGCCTGACGGTAGGTATGGTCGACCAAGTCGCCACACGCGAAGACTCCCTCGAGGTTTGTCCGTGTGGAACGCCCCTCGACTTCCACGTAACCCTCGGAGTCGACCTTAACTTGACCGAGGATAAGTTCGCTTCGGGGATCATGTCCGATTGCAACAAAGAGCCCCGAAAACTCGCGGGTAGATACCTCGCCCGTCAGAGTGTTCCTTAATTGCAGTGCTTGCACCTTGTTCTCGCCCAACACGTCCACTACTTCGTGGTTCCAGAGGAATTCAATTTTTGGATTTGCGAAGGCGCGCTCGGCCATAATTTTCGATGCACGCAAACTATCGCGACGATGAATGAGAACGACCTTGGTAGCAAATCGAGTTAAGAAAGTTGCTTCTTCAATGGCAGAATCTCCGCCACCAACCACGGCAATGACTTGGTCGCGGAAGAAGAATCCATCGCACGTTGCGCACCAGGAGACACCTTTGCCTGATAGCCTCTTTTCGTTCGGGATTCCGATCTCACGAAAAGCAGAGCCCATCGCAAGAATGACGGCGCGGGCCTGAAGAGTGTTTCCTGAACCATCCTTCAATGTCTTTATCGGTCCGGACACATTCATTTCTACGATGTCATCTGTGACGAGAGTGGCTCCAAAGCGTTCGGCCTGTTTGCGCATGGAGTCCATCAAGTCTGGACCCATAACCCCATCAGCAAAACCAGGAAAATTCTCTACCTCCGTTGTATTCATGAGCGCTCCGCCTGCAGTAACTGAGCCTTCATAGACAATGGGCGACAATTGGGCGCGCGCGCAATAAATGGCGGCTGTGTAGCCTGCCGGTCCAGAGCCGACAACCACTACGTCGTGGATTTTCTCTGTAGAAATCATGGCTCCACCATAACCCAAACCCGCAGGAGTTTATTCCCCGTCTTTTTGTTTGTGCCGGGAATTCATAGCACGGGCGAACTGCGTTCTGGCTAACTCGTGAGCAATAGAGATCTCAGAAACGCCTATTTGGCGCGCTACGAAGAAATATCCTACAAATCCCACCACCATAATCAGGGAGAGTTCCAGGAGCCTCACAAATGCCGTGGAGTTGGCGTTAGTCCATGAAAAGTATTGAGAGACCGCAAAAAGGGGAAGCATGACGAGTAATGATGCGACAAATAGACGTGTGTGCTGCCCCAAGAAATCTAGGATATGAATTCGTCCCGTATGACGTGCTAATAGTCGCAGCGTGTAAAATAATCCGACAATGTAGCTGATGGAGAAAGCAAGGCCGAGCCCTACTGTGATCCATCTGCTCGGTAAGACCCAGAAGGAAATATAGGACAGCGCAATTGCGATCAGATTAATGAACAGGATTGAGGGTACTTGAGTCCTTGTATCTTCAAAAGCATTGAAACCGCGGATTAAAATGAGGTTAATACTAAATGCGGCCAAACCCAGACCAAGTGCGGCAAGGACTTGACCGACATATATTGCATCGGCTTTACTGATACCGACATACAACACGCGAGTGATCAACGGTCCGAACAACGTGAATGCGACTCCAGCAGGGATAGTCAATACGCCGACCATTTTGATCGCCCGAATCAATTGATCTCTTACATCTTCGCGCTTCCTCTCGATTGCCAATTTCGACAAATGCGGAAGCAAGGCGGTTACTATAGAAATGGTAATTATTGAATATGGAAGCATCATTATGAGGTAAGCGTTTCCAAAAGGGGTAAAGCCAACCCCAGTTTTCAATCCTTCCTTTGCGCTCTGGACCGCTGCGCTCGTTGAGATTCTTACCGTTATCCAGTAGCCCAATTGCGAGATAAGGACATAGACGAGAGTCCAAGCAGCAAGTGAAAATGATTTTCCGAGTCCACGGAAGCCGAATTTAGGACGCAGGCTCATGCCTGTGCGCTTAACGACTGGAATGAGGGCAAGGGCTTGGACTACGACACCAAGAGTTGTGCCCCATCCCAAAAATTGGGCTTGTGCCGAGGTTATTGTATGCGTGGATAAGTGAGGCATATCCACCAACACTGTTATGAATATTCCGATAACGATGAAATTGTTCAGGATTGGCGCCCACATCAGTGGTGCAAAAGATCCGCGGGCATTCGCAACTTGTCCTAGCATCGTGAATAAACCTAAGAAGAAGATCTGCGGAAGGCAGTACCGAGTAAACTCCACGGCTAGTCGATATTCATCTTCGAAACCACGTGTTGCGTACTCCGGCGCGTAAAAACGGACTAACAGTGGAGCGAATATCACCCCTACTACAACAAGTGCTAGTAGCACTGTGCTTATTGTCGTCACCAATTTGGATGCGAATGCATGCCCGCCATCGACATCGTCAAAGGATCGAATCAATTGGGGAACGAAGATGGCGGTTAGGGCACCGCCCACTAAGAGGTTGTAGAGGATATTTGGCATCGTGTTGGCAACGTTGTATGTGTCTGCTAGAAGCGCCGTTCCCAGAACCGCAACAGCCAAAATGTTTCGGATAAACCCCGTGATACGAGAGATGATTGTCCCGACTGCCATAACGCTGGAGGCGTGGAGAAGCTCATTGGGTTTCATTTACGAGACCTCCGAGCTCTTCGAACACTCTGGGTGGTTGCGGCCAAGAAAAGAAGTATCGCTGCACCCGTTGTAAACCACGCGACCGCCGGGCTTATAACGGAAAGGCTCAGTGTCAAGATTACTGAATCTCCGAGGGGCTTTCCGACAGAATTTCGAAATTCCGCGAGTACTGCAGTAGCCCCTGGCGCAACAACTGTGAAAGGGACGGAAAGTTGAGTTTTTGAATTTGCTGCGAGTGAAAGAGTCTCTGGCCCACCTACTCTAATTCGAGAGTTGAGCGGCGTGAGTTGAAGTGTGACCCTGACGGGTTCGGCGAAATCATTTACCAGAGTAATCGGGACCTTTTCCCTTTCTGACGTCAATCGATACTTACCAGGAACGATTCTCAATTTGTGATTTGCCGCGGCAACGGCCAGGTCTGCGTTTTTGGCAAGATAAAGTTGAAGTTTGGGCGTTGATCCAGTTGAGAGCAGAAACGCCAGTTTTGAGCGCAAATCATCTAGTTGCTGCGGTGGGACCACCGTACTGAGCAGTGCAATTGCGTGGCGATTTGATGTGTATGAGTGAATCGCAACATCTGCGACCTTCGTTCCAGCCCTTGTCCACCTGGCACCGCGTTCAACGAGAACATCGCGGCCAAGGACGAACTGGAGTTTTGTCTGGCTCGAGTCGTAGTAGTAAACGAGTTCACTTGGTGCCAGGTGTCTGGCTAGTGAAATATCTGGATGTCCATAGGGAACCGCAACAATGGTGTCGTCCGCACTCTCTAATTTCAATTGCGCCATCCAATTTTGTGCAGAGAGATTGTTCACTGCGAGTGCACTAACTTCATCAATTAATGCGGCATCGATAAACCAGGTTCGAGGTTTGGAAACTGGCGTGTAGATCAAAAGACCTAGACGACCGGTGGGAAGTAGTGAGGCACTAAGTTCGGTATTCAGAGATGAACCGAGAAGGTCGGTGTGAGGCACATCCAACAGAACTATTTTCGTATCTGCGGCCCGTGCCCCTACCGGCGAGACAAAAAGTGATATCGAACTGATGAGGAGTGCCAGAATGGCCGACTTGATTCGCCCTGTCATAGTTTCAGTTCACCACTACGAGCGATCAGCTTCTTTTCATCTGGATAAGCGAGCCGTTCAATAATCTCATGGAGCGGGAACCAGGCGACTTCATCGACTTCCGTGACTTGAGGAGCGAGCAGACCCCCGACTTCGCGAAACAGATAGTGATGCACGGTCTTATGAATTCTTTTGCCGCTGGCCATAAACCAGAAGTCAATGATTCCAAGTGAACGGGAGATCTGACTTTCGATACCCGTTTCCTCCATCACCTCACGCAACGCAGCCTCTTCAGGAGTTTCACCCATTTCTATATGCCCCTTGGGCAGCGACCAGAGCAGACGCGTCCGTGCCGTGTCCTTCTGGTCAATTCGACCAATAAGCAGACCTTGAGTGCCGCTGAAATCGATGACTAGACCCCCCGCGCTGATCTCGTCTACTCGTTTTGTAAATGCGACCCGGTCACTTCTCTGGACAGGCTTGCTCTGGACAGGCTTACGCAAGGGGGGCGTTTCGGTCTTCGAATCTTGAGTTTGGGGGGCGCGATTGGCGGAGCGTTTGCGCCGCCTCCTCTTTTTCGTACTTTCGCTGCCCGCACCTGGTGCAGGGGTCATGGAGCAAGCGTACTGCCCTAGCCTTATCCATTATGAAGAGAGCGCTAGGTGCCGCGGGGGAACTTGCCATCAGATCCTTAATTGACCGCGCACCCTTAGCCAGTTCCCTGGCGGATGCGTACAAGGTGGCTGGATACCGTTTGGCGCTAGTGGGCGGTTCTGTGCGCGATGCCATCTTAGGAAGACTCGGCAATGATCTTGACTTCACAACCAATGCCAATCCCGCGGCGTCTAAAAGAATTCTTAGTAAGTGGGCGGAGAATGTTTGGGACACGGGAATCGCATTTGGAACGGTCGTCGGCAAACGCGGCGACACGACAGTCGAGGTAACGACCTATCGCAGCGAAAGTTATGACGTAGAAAGTCGCAAACCTGATGTTGAATATGGTGATTCGCTAGAGGGGGATCTATCTCGGCGCGATTTCACTGTCAACGCGATGGCCCTGGAATTAACCCAAGGTGTGCCGATCTTCGTAGACCCACACGACGGACTGACGGATTTGGGCAATCGCCTGCTCAGAACGCCGAGTAAAGCCGAACAATCCTTTTCCGATGACCCGCTGAGGATGATGCGCGCGGCAAGATTTGCTAGCCAGCTAGATTTCACGGTGGCCGACGATGTGCTGCAAGCGATGCGGGAGATGGCAGGGCGAATATCAATAATCTCGGCTGAACGTATCCGCGACGAGTTTACAAAAATTCTCATGTCTAAAAACCCTCGAACGGGTATCACGATGCTTGTGGAAGCTGGCTTGGCCGACATAATCTTGCCCGAGATTCCAAGGTTAAAACTTGAGATTGACGAACATCACCATCATAAGGATGTATACGAGCATTCTTTGACCGTACTCGAACAAGCAATTGCGTTGGAGGATCGTCTAAACGGCTCCAGTTTAGTTATTCGCCTTGCAGCGCTGTTGCATGACGTTGGAAAGCCAAAGACGCGAAGTCTCATTCCGGGTGGCGGAGTTTCCTTTCACCACCACGAGGTCGTCGGCGCTCGCATGGCAAGAGAGCGTTTAAAGAAACTCAGATTCGATGGAGACACTATTGATGAAGTTGAAAAACTCATCGCTCTGCATCTGCGATTTCATGGATACGGTCAAGGGGAGTGGACCGACTCTGCCGTGAGGAGATATGTGCGCGATGCTGGCGATTTGCTAGTGCATTTACATGTTCTGACGCGGGCGGATTGCACCACGAGAAATAAGCGAAAGGCCGATTCTCTTGCCGCGATCTATAAAAGTTTGGAAGAAAGAATAGATGAATTGATGCAGGAGGAGGAGTTGTCGAAAATCCGTCCGGATCTAGATGGAGCCCAGGTCATGAGATTGTTGAACATCAAACCCTCTGCCACCGTAGGTAAGGCTCTTGATTTTCTTCTGGAACTTCGTCTTGAGAATGGCCCGATGGGAGAAGCGCGAGCCACTGATGAACTTATGAAATGGTGGGCAGGCCAGCCTTAAATTTTGTGGGCCGGAGGACAAAGACAAAGGAAGCTATATTCGTAAGGGAAATCAGTAGGGGCACGATGGGTGCTCTCCCTGAAGTTGGTAGCGCGAGAGCAGCTAGGACCGCCCCAGAAACAATCGCTGCGTTAACTAGCACGTCGTAGACGGCGAAAACCCTCCCTCTGTAAATGTCTTCGATTTTTGCTTGCACGAGAGCGTCGTTGGTGACTTTGAGACTTTGACCAAAGAAGCTCGTAAGAAATGCGGCGCAATAAAGGGAGATAGGCGAAGCAGAGATGGCGAGGAAAAGCGGAGAGATGGCACTTCCGACCATCATGTAGCGAATCCACGAATGTCTTCCAAGGCGAGCAACTCCAGATGGAGCGATCAATGCACCGAAGGTAATGCCTACGCCAGCGATCGAGAGTGCAAAAGCCAAACCAGCCAAGCCTTCTTCCGGCTTGGAAGAAGGATGGAAAGAGTTTCGCTCGAGTAGTAGCGCAACCAAGACAAGTGCGGTTAGTCCCCCCCGTTGGATTGCAGTGGCAAGAATTCCTCTGGCCGCATCAGCGTGTTGAAA
>JANMBV010000013.1:0-9853 GCA_031360585.1 Actinomycetes bacterium
CTTCAAACCTGAGGGCAAGTTCTATACGTAGCCGAGACTCATAATAGATTCTCTTAACCACAAAAGCTTCATGAATTAAGAGTTCGTCCGCTTAGGCAGACAGGGTACTGATGGAGGATTATGCTCAACGAAATGAATGGAGTTTCAACATGAGATTTAAGGCAACGGCAATTCGTCTATTCGCAGTCAATGCTGGATTGGTATGAAGCGCAAATTGAAATGGTCAGCTTTCTTGGTGTCGGTTGTCGGCGTCACACTTCTTGCGGTGGGAAATCTTGGAGCCTCGACTTATTACAGCGCTAACGTGCTCCCACCTGCCAAAGCCAGAATGCTAGATGCTGAGGCGCAAGCGCGTGCCAACGCTTGGATTACCCCCAAAACTACTCATGGAATGGCGTTAGCCTCGGTTCCAATTCCGGCGAGAGTGGGAGGAATTGTCCTTATGCACCAGGGACCATTTTTTGCAGGAGAATTCCAAGTAAATGATGTTTGGGACGGCGCTATAGCGGGTAAGTGGCTCATTGTCTACGCTGGGGGTTCGACCGTTGACGGCGCCTCCGTTGCCGTGGGTGGTATTCGAATATATACCGAACCTGTCGACCCGAATTCTACTGGTGATTTGTCATTCGTTGGTGAATGGAAATCATCGCTTGCAGGTGCACTCACTATCGTGTCGGTGGAAGGCAACATCATCACTTTCCGCAATGACAATGGCAGTAAGACCACGTTCAATCTCATTACCCATTCATTCGGATAGCTGAATTCATGTGAACAACTGCGGGCGTCAACGAGTTTTGGCTTCCACCGTTGTCGCACCAACACGAAAACTCCACATCCAAACGGCTCGCGATTGCCGTTAAGAAAGGTACAAGTACTACTTATCAACCTGCCAAACCAAATCAGGTGGATGCTCTCGGTTCAACTTAAAATGAAATCGGGTTCGTATCTCTCTCGACCGTGTGGCGTAAAATCGTTGCCCATTTTTAATAAGATAAAGTGCTGACATTGTCTATAGACTCAATAGATATAGACCGCGTACCAACTAATACCCAAAGTTAAGGGAGTTTAAGGTGAGAATCAGAGCCACGGTACGTCGTTCATTTTCAGTAATTCTGTGCTTAGGGGCAATCGTTAGCTCAAGTGGCGTCCCGAGTCAAGCGTCTTCCTCTACACCTCAGTGCAACACTTCGAATCTGTCGCTTGGATTCGGTGACAGAATTTCGGCCATGACGGGTGAGATGGGAGATGTCTACACACTGACTAACCGAGGAAAGTTCACTTGCCATCTATTTGGATATCCCGGTATTAGTCTTTACGACAGCAAGGGCCGTATCCTGCCCTTTAAATACACAAGATCCAGTTCTCATTACATGACTCATGTCGCCCCAAAAACTGTAACTTTACTTCCAAGGGCACGTGCGTACTTCTTTATAGCTAAATATCGATGCGACAAAGGTGACGCGGTAGAGGCGATGACTATTCGCGTGTACCCGCCGAATGCTCGGCAGCAACTAGTTGGACTCGTCTCTGTCGATATTGCAATGAGTGTAGGAACACTCTCATACTGTAAGGGCGGGCCCAAGAATCCCGGACAAGTTATTGATGTCTCCCCCGTTAGAGCAACCCCACGCTATTTGTAGCAGTTGTGTGAAAACTACGGCGAACCCGAGCTTGCTTCGACACGTTTTGCGGACGCAGCAGTTGGAGTGATTAGGCAGATGTTAGACAAACTTAATAAATGAAATGTTTAGGAACAGTTAGGACACAAAAGTCCTGATCATAAGTGGGGCGAGTCGGGCTCGAACCGACGACGACGGAATTATGAGTTCCGGGCTCTAACCAACTGAGCTACCGCCCCCAACAGAGAACCTTACATGGATACGGTGGTGCTCTTATCAACTCGGCGTTGCAAGTACCTCAAACGAAGTCGGTAATAGGCACCCGATAGGCCTCCGGGGGCAAACATTACGATGAATATGAAAAGAAGACCTAGGGTAAAGGCTGGTTCGGAAAGAGGGCCACTTATTATTTTTGGAAGCGATGCGAGGGCCTTTCCCTGATTGAGATCTTGCAACCTGGTGCTTGCAATGGAATAGAAGATTCCCCCAAGTGCGGCCCCCCATCTTGTGCCTGCGCCACCCAAGATCACCATCAGGAGTAGTGCAATTGTTGTGTTGGCTGTCGCATACCTTGGGGCTGCATTGCCGCTCACGAGGAGCATGGCTGCTCCAATGACGCTGGCCAACGTCGCCGCGATGACAAAGGCCAGTAACTTGTATCGATTTGGATTGAGGCCGAGGACGGATGTTCGAACTTCGTTATCTCTTAACGCCGAAAAAACGCGTCCAGCTGATGATTGGGTCACCCACCAGATCGCGGCGTACACGAAGATGAGTACTGCCATAGCCAACCAGAATAGATATTTGGTATTGACCACTCCAATGAAAATCCCCGGAACTCTATCGGCGTTGATCGGCAGACCATTCTCTCCATTAGTGAGAGAACCAAAATTCCTGCTTATAACGACATGCCCGGCTTCGCCAAAGGCAAGTGTCACCATCGCGAAGGTGATTCCCTTGGTTCGCAGCGAGGCCGCACCCACCAGAACTGCGAGGACGGCGGTAGCAAATACAGCGGTCGGTATTGCAAAGTACCAGGGCCATCGGTAAGTATTGATAAGAATCGCAGCTACGTAAGCGCCGGATGCGAAGAAGAGCGCATGCCCAAAGGAGAGAAGGCCAGTAAAGCCAAAGAGCAAGTCGTAGGTAAGTGCCAGCGCGCCGTATAAAAAGGCGACCGCCAACGTTTGCTGAATTCCGGGGTCTCTCAAAATGCCAAACGAAAGCATTGGTCCAATCGCCAAGACCAGAAGAAGCAGGCCCAGTAGTGGGCGGGAGTACTTCCAACGCAACATCTAACGGCCCACCTTTCCCATTAAACCCTGAGGCCTCGTAAGCAAGACAGCTGCAAGCAAGAAGACGATCACAAAATCCCCAAGTCCGGGCATGTAGTAATTGGTGAATTGATCTACAACGCCGATTAGTAGGGCTGCTATGGCGCTACCTCCGAGGGATCCCATTCCGCCGACCACCACAACAATGAATCCGTAAATCAACCAAGAGCCAGACATAAGAGGAGTAACCCCGCTCTGATAGGCCGCGACTAGGACGCCGCCAAGGCCGGCAGCGAATCCGCCCATGAAAAATACCGCGCTAAAAGCCAGGCGAACATTTATTCCGAGCGCCCCTACCATTGCGCGATTCTCGACCCCTGCGCGGATGATGAGGCCAATTCTCGTGAATCGAAGAATTGATGCCAAGACAACAAATAAGAAGAAGGAAGCACCGATGTAGAGGAAGCGATCCACTGGAATAAATGCCTTGCCGATTGTGACGGTATTGATGAACCAATGAGGAGTTGGAAGGAGTCGAGGATCATTACCGAACCAGCCGCTAAGGATCGCACCGACGACCAGCGCAACACCCACTGTTACAAGTGCCTGCTCAATGTGGCGTTCGTACAATCGTGTGATCACAAGTCGTTCGACTATAAGGGCAAATAAGCCACCAGCCACGCCTCCGAAAACCATGGCGCCTAGAAAAGTCCATGTATTTGCCGTCGTGAAGACTTTTGTTGAAATCCAGAGCCCAGAAAAAGCACCGACTATAAGGAAAGTCCCGTGGGCAAAGTTGAGGACTCCCATCAGGCCGTAGATCAAGGAAAGTCCAGAGGCCACGAGGAAGAAGAGCGCACCTAATCCAATGCCGGTGATTGTGATGAGAACGAACGTATCCATTTAGTGGAGCCCTCCGCTAACACCCAACATCGAATGCACGAATTCGTCATTTTCCAGGTTGTTGGGATCACCTTGAAAAATGACCGAGCCTTGCGCCATGACGATTATGTGTTCTGCCACGGACTTTACGAGTGCCAAATTTTGCTCAACTAGTAGCATCGTAGTTTCATTGGCGACTTTTGAGAGTGCCTCGGCCACCTCGCTAACCAACTTTGGAGCCAGTCCTTTTGTTGGCTCATCGATGAGAATTATCCGGTTCTTGTTTAGAAGGGCCCGCGCTATGGCAACCATCTGCTGCTGTCCGCCGGAGAGAGTGCCTGCCCGCTGAGAACCTCGATGTGAAAGCTCAGGGAAGAGTGAATACACCAAGTCGTAGTTTGGATTTGCGTCGCGAACGGCGAGGGAGAGATTCTCGGCAACTGAGAGGGAGGAAAAAATATCACGATCCTCCGGCACGTAGCCGATACCTGATTGGGCAATCTTATAGGTCGGCATTCCGTTTATTGATTTATCGAAGAGGTCTATTTTCCCCGTAGAGGGAATCAGGCCCATGATGGCGCGCAGGGTCGTGGTTTTGCCAACTCCGTTACGTCCAAGCAGTGCCGTTACTTTATTGCTTGGGACTTCGAGGCTGACGCTTTGAAGAACATGCGAACCGCTCAGGAATACGTTGAGGTCGCTGAGCGTGATTGCGTTCATAGGCCGACCCCAAGGTAGGCCGATTGCACCGAAGGATTGGCAATCACTTTCTCGGGTGAGTCGCACGCGATGAGTTCTCCATAATTGAGAACTGCAATTCGATCGGCAAGGCCCAAAATGACATCCATATGGTGCTCGACTATCAGGACCGTCTTTTCGTGAACTGTCACCAACGATCGGATGATTTCCACGAGTTCAGGAACGTGCTCAACGCTCAAACCTGCCATGGGTTCATCCAACAGAATGATCTCCGCCTTGGAAGCAAGAATAATCGCGATTTCCAGTCGTCTCTTATCACCATGCGATAGCGATCCGGCTATCTGGTTTTCTCGTCCCCGTAGTCCAAGTTGACTAAGGGAGTGATGAGCGAGCTCCACCGCTTCGGTAAACTTGTAGGCATTTCTCGTCAGGTTCATCGATCGCCCAATGCTTGCTTGTGAGGCTATGCGAACGTTTTCTAAAAGGGTTAAGTTGTTAAAGACACTTGAAGTCTGGAAAGTGCGAGCGATTCCTGCCTTGGCACGATGAGAAGGTGAGAAGTTTGTTATGTCTGCCTCGCCGAGCTTGATGCTTCCGTGCGTGGGGGCGAGAAGGCCGGAGAGCAAATTGAAAAGTGAAGTCTTGCCGGCGCCGTTGGGGCCGATGACTCCCAATGTTTCATGAGTCGATACTTCCAAATTTATGCTATTCAAGATTTTTGCGCCACCTATAGTCAGGCTCAAGTCGGAGACGCTTAAGGCGATGGTCATCTCTTCCTTTCAATGAATCTCTATTAGAGAGGCCAAGGGTGTGACATTCAAAGAAGCCTGGCGATTTTAAACGCCAGGCTTCTTTGAACTTTCGGACTATCTAATTAGTGGGCAACGTTATAGAGGGTCTTTACAAGAACTGGCTTGTAATGAACTCCATCCTTAACGAGCTTTACGATAAACATTGGTTGAACAAGCACATGATCTGAAGCGCGAACTACCATGTGACCCTTCAATCCGGGGAATACGAACCCTTCCAGGTTACTAATGGCGGTATCGACATTAGCTTTTGGATTCTTTGTCAGTGCCTGGACGATCATGCGTGCTGCATTGACGCCATCTGAAGTGAAGAGGTCCTGATTTGTTCCAGCCTTGGCGTAGTCTGCGGTCAGTTTAAGGCTTGTCGGGGTCTTCACAACGCCTGGGAAATAGCTGTTGGTAAGAATCGCATTGGCGCCTTCGAAGATGGTTCCGTAGATGTCATACGTGCCTGTTCCTGCGAGTCCCGTGATTGGACGGGTCTTTGCGAAGACGTTTTGTTGCTTGAGCGCGGTGAACATTGCACCCGCTGAAAGTGCGTTAGACCAAGCGATAAATATGTAATCGCCATTTGCATCCGCCGCTTGCTTGGCGTACGGCGTGAAATCAGTCGTGGATGTGGCCACCTTAATTTCTTGGAAGATCGCTCCCTTTGATGTCAAGAACAATTTCGCGGCGCCGATATTGCCCGCACCGAAAGCGTTATCTTCAACAAAAAGAACTACTTTCTTGCCACTGATTGGCTTGATTCCGCCAAGGGGCGCAAAATCTTGAAGCGATGTATTTCCAGAACGGAACACATACTTATTTGCTGCGCTCGTTATACCATCGTATTTGGCGGGACCGGAAATGTAGAGAACCTTGTTCTGTGCCGCAAGCGGGGCAAGGGTTAATGCCACTCCTGATGAGACGGTACCAGCAATGATTTTGGTTCCGTTGCCGACCATCTCTTTGAAGAATGCGGTTGCTGCAGCGGGATCAGCGGCGTCGTCTTTGTAAGACAGGACCAGTTTTGCTGGTCCAACCTTCATGGTGCCGTGGGTATAGTAATTTAGTCCCCAGTTCAAGGCGTCCGTGTAAGCGACGCCGTAAGATTTCAACGGACCCGAAGTCGAAGTAATAACGCCGATCTTAATATCGCCTGCCGCATGTGCGGGAACAGCAAGACCCGCGGGAACAGCAAGTGCGAGGGCCAGAACCGAAACGCTTCCTCGCATCCATCTAGTGTGCTTGCGCATTCTCGATCTCCTCAACGATTTAGGGCCCCTCGAAGGGTGAGCGGCCTCCCGCGAGTGTAGCCCTGAGATTTAAAATCATTTATAACCTTTTTGTAACTTCTTAGCGATTCTTCCGAGATAGTTGGCTCTTGCAACAAGGTCAAAGACTGGAAGGATGGCGCCATGAATTCAGAGGCATTTCTACCCGAGGCAAAGTTTCTTGTTCCGGTGGTTGGTGGCGATTTGGCGGTCTTTCGATACGGGGCCCATGGAGGTAAACCCATTCTTGCTCTGCATGGAATTACTTCCACGAATCGTGCATGGCAATGGTTTGCGGCGTCTGTAGTGCCCGCTGGGTACACCGTATATGCCCCAGATTTGAGAGGACGTGGAGATTCCAATTCTCTTCCGGGTCCATTTGGCATGGAGGTTCACGCACGGGATATGGTGGCGGTGATCGATCATTTAAACTATTCCAAGATGGATGTGATTGGCGCGTCCATGGGTGCCTTCGTAGCTATTGCGCTCCTGGGTCTTGCACCCGAGCGCGTCTCCCGCAGCGTCTTGGGTGATGGTGGAATTCTTCTCCCTTTGCCACCCGGATACACGATTGAAGAAATCTTGCCTTATGTCTTAGGACCGGCGCTGGCTCGATTGGACATGACTTTTGAATCCCGTGAGGCTTATCGCAATTTCTGGAAGTCACAGGCCGCATTTATTAGGGGATGGAGCGCAGGTCTCGACGAGTACGTTGATTACGACTTGCGCGGAGTTGAACCTCTCATGCGTGCAAGTGCGAATAAGAAAGCAGTAATCGATGATGCAACCGATGAATTTGGCAACGATCTTCTTGAAAATACTCTAAGAAATCTATCCGAAGAGGTTTTAATGCTTCGATCAGTGAGAGGGTTACAGAATGAAGAAACTCCACTTTATCCTGAGGCCCTACTTAAGGATACTTTACTTAAATACCCGAAAATTAAGTTGATCACTGTGCCAGATACCAATCATTACGACATGTTGCTCAGTCAAGAGTATGCCGACAAATGCGCCGATATAATTTATGGCATTAAGTCAGGAGATATTAAATGACGGATTCTCTTCGAGGCAAACGGGTCTTTATCACTGGTTCGCTACAGGGGATTGGTCTTGGCATTGCAACCGTTTTTGCAAGGCAAGGCGCTGACCTTGTCCTTCATGGTTTGGGTGATGCGACCTTGGTCGCCTCAGCCCAAGCCCAGGTGAGCCGGGCGGGTGCAGGTAAAGTGGAGAGTTACACCACTGATCTACGCGATGTTGAATCAACCGAGAAGTTAGTAGAGAAAATTCTTGCGGGTGGTCGGGTAGACGTACTGGTCAATAACGCAGGGATTCAGCACACCGCCATGATTGCTGAGATGTCCCGCGAAAAATGGAATGACATCATCGCAGTCAACCTCTCTTCATATTTTGACACTATGAGGCTGATCCTCCCGCAGATGGTTGAGACAGGGTTCGGCCGCGTAATAAATATTGCTTCAGTGCATGGGCTGGTTGCATCTACAGCGAAAGGTCCTTACGTGGCGGCAAAGCACGGCGTTGTTGGTCTCACGAAAGTTGCTGCACTCGAATATGCGAACGTTGGTTCCAGAGAAAGTGGAGGAGTGACCGTAAACGCTATCTGCCCCGGTTGGGTTGAAACCGGACTTGTAGAGCCTCAGATTCAGGCCAGAGTTGATAAATTTAATGGAGACCGGCTCGCCGGCATCGCTGATCTCTTAAATGAGAAAGAGCCGAGTAAACGGATGACTACTCCCGATGAGATCGGCGAACTTGCGCTCTGGTTATGTAGTAAAGCTGCGCACAACATCACGGGCGCTTCGATTCCCATCGATGGTGGCTGGACTGCTCAGTGAGAAAACTGTCGGTTGCAATTGCAATCATGATCGCGTTTTCTCCTCTGCCATCTGCATTTGCGACGCCGACCTATGTATTTCCAATAGTTGGGTGCTCGGTGAAATATGCACATTCTCATCACAACTATCCTGCGACTGACATCTTGACGAAAACTGGATGCAAGTTCGTTGCCACGACATCGGGGATCGTGGATGAAGTAAATCGCGTCGACAAATTCAACTGGAAGACAAATCTCGGAGTTGATCGAGGAGGACTTTCTGTCTCCATAGTGGGAGATGATGGTGTGAGATATTACGGCTCGCATCTGAGCAAAGTGGCTAAGGGGGTTGAACATGGCCTGCGCGTTGCAGCAGGTGATGTTCTTGGATTTGTCGGAACATCGGGTGATGCGCGGGGAACTGCATCCCATGTGCATTACGGAATTTCATGGCCAACCCCGGTCAAGATCTGGTGGGTCAGGCGCGGCGAACTTTATCCCTGGAGGTATCTTGATTCCTGGAGAGCAGGCAAGAATGCCTCTCCGGCTAAAGCGGTGGCGGCACTAAGAGCCAAAGTTGGGCAGATTCCGAAACTCAGAGGCTATTAACAAAGTGGCAAAGAGAAAGGCCCCTGCGAGGCAGAGGCCTTTCTACTTAAAGTGGAATATTAGTTAGCAGTTACGGCGTCGGCCTGAGGACCCTTTGGACCCTGTACGACCTCGAACGATACTGACTGACCCTCTTCAAGGGACTTGTAACCATTTCCTTGAATTGCTGAATAGTGAACAAATACATCTTGTCCGCCACCATCAACTGCAATGAAACCGAAACCCTTTTCAGAGTTGAACCACTTAACTGTGCCTGTTGCCATGTTTTTACTTTTCCTTCGATATGTGGGTGCTCGAGAGATCCTCGACCACGGTCTTCCTCTTGCGCCAGCGATACCGAATATGTATTACATGAAACGGGTACTGATTAAGCGTCCGACTGGGGCCAATAGTAACGCCAATCGGTCGAGATGCCTAAAGGGGGACTGGACAGTGTGAGTATGACGGGTGTGTAATTAAGCCACTAACAAGTGCGAAAAGGCGGCCGGGGAAGGTCGCAATCGGCGTCCTTGCTAGGAGTATTCAATGCAACGTTTGACCCAAACCTCAAAGGCATTAGCCGTGCGAGGGCATCTCACTATTCATAGCGCGCCATCGGCCCTGCGCAGCCATATCGATTGGGCCATCGCCGATGTTTTAGGTGCGTCGGTGCGATGTGATTGGACAGCTCAGATGTTAAAGGCTGGAACATATAAGTGCGCTATTTCTTGGAGAGATCGATCTGGCGTGGCCAGTGAAATTGCCAGTGCTTTGCGAAGCTGGCATTACCTTAGTTTTGAAGTCCAAGAAGACACCAATGATGGTGGAGAGTTATTTAGATTTACACCTGAGCTGGGAATCCATCGTGCCGTTACTGATTTATCTGGAGCGG
>JANMBV010000027.1:0-5389 GCA_031360585.1 Actinomycetes bacterium
CTTCAAAAATTGAGACAGGTCTAGGACTGAAGGAAATTGGGGAGCAGTTTGGAACTCGAACTCATTGGCTAAGGATCTTTCAAGCATTTGGTCCACATGAGAAATCCGAACGATTTATTCCAGGATTGATTTCCAGTCTCACCGAGGGTGAGAAATTCTCAATCCGGACGCCGAATTTCGAGTTGGATTGGATTCATACGGCAGACATTGCTAACGCTGCAGTCTTCAGCATCGAAAATGAACTCCACCATTTTGTAGATGTGGGGACGGGCATTGCTACGAGTGTTCGAGATTTGTCTGAAATGATCTGTAGAGAGTTGGACTTGGATGCATCTTTATTGGACTACTCAGACCAGGTACCTGGGCACGAGAAGACCGTCGTCGTAGACCCGAACTCACTGCTTTTTTCTGCAGGGTGGAGTCCATCAGAGACGCTTGAAGGCCGGATTCGATCCCTCAGATAGACTCCCCGAGTGGTGAAACTCAAGATTGGCTACATCCCTTACAGCCCAGATATGGGCCACCCGGCCGACAGGCGCAGATTGGTGCACTGGGCCAAGAAGCGGGGACATGAGATCACTTTGGATTTGGATCAGAAGGTGGACGTTCTAGTTCTCTCAGGTCGAGCCGATCTAACTGCCTGGTCGAGAAAGCAGGATCGACCGCCCCTAATACTTGATCTTGTCGATGGATATTTGGGCGAAGAACATCTTTGGCGCGATTGGACTAGGGGTGTCGGGAAAGTCCTGACGAGACACGTCTCCGGAGCCCCCCGTACCTATCGAAAAATTGTCGCTGAAGCGTGTTCGAAGGCGCAAGCCGTTATTTGCGAGACGGTGGAACAGAGGGAAACCATTGTTCCGTATTGCGCCAATACTCACGCAATCCTTGATTTTCACGAGGAATTTCCCATGCTTGATTACAGGGAATCCAATTCCGGCGAAAACTTCCCATCATTGATGTGGGAGGGCATGCCTTTCACCGCGAAGGGTCTTCTTCTATTGCAGGAGACCTTTACCGAGATCAGCAAGACACGTCCGATCTCTCTCAACATGGTGACCGATCTGACTTATCCACTCTTCCTCGGAAAATATTTCTACCGAGGGACGGAAAATATCCTGGGTGACATTCCTAAGATTCTTGGAGATAGATTTACATTGTCCAAGTGGAGTCTTAACACAGTCGTTGCCACAGCCAGGAGGTCTGATTTGGCTATTCTGCCACTCGATCCTGCTGGCACTCTTAACCCGTTGAAGGCGGAGAATAGGCTATTGATGATGTGGCGTATTGGATTGCCCGTTCTGACTTCGCCTTCGCTTGCCTACAACCGAGTGATGGCTCAGACAGAACTGGACGGGGTCTGCGCAAGTCCTGCGGAATGGTGTCAGAAAGTAACTGAGATGATTGAATCACCCGAACCTCGGCAACGCTCTGTTGAGCGTGGTCAGCAGTACATTCGAGATACTCATTCCGAGAAGATTGTTCTGGAAGCATGGGACAAGCTCTTCGAAAGCGTCGTATGAAGAGCGAGAGATTCGATGTCGCCTATCTGTCTATCGATTCGATACAAGAAGGCGTGGGATCGAGCCAAATAACACCTTTGGTGACGGGGCTGGCCGCACAAGGGAAGAAGGTCGGCCTGATTACATTTGAAAAATCGAACCCAAGCCAGGAACTGGTCGAACTCTTAAAAAAATCGGGGGTCGTGTGGAAGCCTCGCACGTTCGGAAGAACTGGATCTGCCGGCGGTCTTTTGCGTCTTTTAGAACTGCGTCGAGAAGTCCCAGATGCTGATGTGTTGCATGGACGAAGTGATATTCCGTCAGCGGCGGCAATATGGTCTCGGGTTGAGTCTCCGGTCTTGTGGGATGTGAGAAGTCTCTGGTCTGATCAGCGTCAACTCATTGGAACAGCGGGCTGGAACAGCCTTACGACCCGCGGCGCTCGTTCCTTGGAGAGCGTTTCTGCCAATCATGCAAAGGCCATGACCACTTTGACTGCCGCGGTGGTTCCGGTTCTCCAAAAGCGTCACCGAAGGTTACCTACAATTCGCGAAGTGATTCCTACCTGCGTGCAAACCTCAAAATTCGTACCTTCCGTAATGCCCAAAGGGGAAATTGTCTGTCTACTTTCGGGAACTTTCAACAACTATTACGACATTGATAGAACTCGACAGGTAATTGCCACCATCAGAAAAAGCATCGACCTAAAAGTCATATGGGCCAGAGCCGGTGAGTCCCCAGACACACATTTGGGAGTTGGAGAGGACTTGGTTATTGGCGCAACTCACTCTGAGATGCCCGACTTGGTTAGTAAAGCGCACTTCGGAATGGCCATCTGCAAGGAAGATGACCTTGTGAGTTTGGCGGCGGCAGTACCCACCAAGATCGGTGAGTTTCTTGCTTCGGGTCGGCCAATGATTGTGAGCAAAGGGATCGGCGACATGGACACCCTCTTTGAGGATTCCCGTGCGGGACTAGTCATCTCAAGGAATTCTCCTCTTGAGACTGTGGCGGCACAGATCCAAGGGTTAATAACCGATCCGGATGTGCAAGATCGATGTCGAAATCTTGCGATGGAACATTTCGATATGGAGACAGCCATCACAACTTACTCGAACGTCTATGCGAGGATGATGGAGCCATGATGAAGGACCACGCCAACTTTGCCGAGGTGACTGCGGGAGTCATCGATGGAGTCGAGCTTTGGAAGATGCCGGTCTTCCCCGATCTTCGGGGCAGGCTCTTTAAAGCCTATGTCGCAGGTGACCAAGGGTCATTTTCTACGCCTTTCACCACCTACGAGCATTTTTTTACCGAATCACGCAAGAATGTATTTCGAGGAATGCATTTTCAGGGTGCTCCGCACTCGGTGTCAAAGATTGTGTCAATTGTTTGCGGTGGTGCGATCGTATATTTGCTTGATACGCGAACAGACTCTCCAACTTTTGGCCATGTCCAGATTGAAGAGTTTCACGCATCGGCACCTCAGTCGATCTTTATCCCTATTGGTGTGGCCTTCGGATATTTGATTCTTGAAGAAGACACTCTGATCTCATACAGGATGAATGGAGCATTTTGCGCTAATTGTGACGGCGGAATTAGCGCCGAGGTCGTTGCGCCATTCTTGCCAGTTGATCTATCGGAGACGATTCGCTCGGATAGAGATTTGGCACTGGATAGATTCGAGAACTTCACATATTCGTCGCGGTGTGCGCCCAAGTAACTTGAGTAGAGTCGTCCGATTCCACGGGCGACTTCAATTACGCTTGGAGGGCTTCAAGGGTTGCAAGATCGCTAGCAACCATTATTTCGGCGAGTTTCTTCCAATTTGTTTCTGCCTTCCAACCGAGAATTCTGTTAGCTTTGGATGGATCTCCGATCAGCGCATCAACTTCTGTTGGCCTGACATACCGTTTATCGGTTTCAACATAATCGCGATAATCTAAATCCAGAGCCGAGAAAGTTGCCTCGCAGAATTGCCGAACTGTTGCGCCTACACCAGTGGCTACTACATAATCGTCTGGTGTTTCTTGCTGGAGCATTAACCACATACTCTGGACATATTCAGGAGCATAACCCCAATCTCGAACTGCCTCGAGATTACCCAAATACAATTTATCTTGAATCCCAAACTTTATGCGTGCTGCCGCCATTGATATTTTCCGCGTGACAAAAGTTTCGCCACGACGGGGAGATTCATGATTGAAGAGGATGCCGTTCGTCGCATGCAGTCCATAGGCTTCGCGATAATTGCACACCACCCAGTATGAGTAGAGTTTGGCAGCGGCATATGGACTTCTGGGCGCAAAAGGCGAAACCTCTGATTGTGGTGGAGGTGTGTTGCCAAACTGCTCGGAGGTGGACGCTTGGTAGAACTTAGTATCTATTTTCGCGGCCCTAATTGCCTCGAGAATTCGAATCGTACCCACAGCGTCCACTTGAGCCGTGAAATCAGGCATTTCGAACGATACTTTCACATGGCTTTGGGCGGCCAAGTTGTATATCTCGCTAGGCACTATTTCTCGAAGTAGATTGGAGATTCCAACGCCATCGGTAATATCTCCGTAATGGAGGAAGAGCCTCTTGCCTTTTTCATGAGGATCCTTGTAGAGGTGTTCAATTCGCGAAGTGTTGAAAGTCGAACTTCGGCGGATAATTCCATGAACCTCGTAACCCTTGTCCAAGAGGAGTTCTGCCAGATAGGACCCGTCTTGGCCAGTAATTCCAGTTATCAACGCGCGTTTCATGTCAGTGCTACCTTCTGGTTGTGTGCAAGGAACCAATCGTATGTGGATGCAATGCCCTCTTCGAGACCAACTTGGGGGTGCCATCCCAATCGGGCGATCCGCGAAGAGTTAAGAAGTTTTCGCGGTGTTCCGTTTGGTCGGTTCCTGTCAAAAGTGATATTTCCATTGAAACCTATAACCTTCGCGACGAGAGTTGCCAGATCATGGATTGAAATCTCGTGTCCGCTTCCAACGTTAATCGCGATGGAATCGTCATAGTCGGCGAGGAGCAGGAGGCAGGCGCGAGCTAGATCTTCGACGTGCAGAAATTCGCGTAGTGGCGTACCATCTCCCCAGACCATTACATCCTTCAAGTCTTCCACTTTCGCATTGTAAAATCGGTGGATTAATGCGGGAAGTACGTGGGCCGAATCCAAATCGAAGTTATCCTTGGGACCGTAGAGATTCGTCGGCATTGCTGAAATCCATGGTCGACCATACTGAACTCGGTAACTTTGCACGAGTTTTAGTCCGGCAATTTTTGCTATGGCATATGGTTCATTGGTGGATTCAAGTTCCCCTGTCAATAGCGATTCTTCGCGTATAGGTTGTCGTGTGAATTTTGGATATATGCAGGACGAACCCAAGAATAGGACCTTTGCAATATTCGCTGAATGCGCGGCGTCAAGTAGGTTGGTCTGAATCTGTAGGTTTATGGAGAGGAAATCGACAGGGTGCGCGGCGTTGGCGCCGATTCCCCCGACCTTTGCGGCTGCGATAATCAGAGCATCTGGGCGAATTGCATCTAGTTCCTCAAATACAGCCGGTCTGTCGGTGAGATTCAATTCACTGGATGATTTACCAAGAACCTCAATCTGGCGTCTTTTGGCTTCCCCTGCAATTGCAGATCCAACCATGCCGCTGATCCCGGCGATATACAAGCGCATTGTTCAAGAGTAGTGGTTGTCGGAACTGAATACCCGATTGGAAGGAGTTCAGTATTTGACTAATGTATGAGCCATGAGAACTTCAGTAATTGTCGCGGGTGCGCGTACTCCAATCGGACGATTCAATGGAAACTTAAGCGGCCTCAGCGGAACTGACTTAGGCGGGTTAGCAATCAAAGCCGCCGTCGAGCGTTCAGGAATTGCTCCAGACCAA